>DASTDN010000165.1:0-23874 GCA_035710365.1 Streptomyces sp.
GCCGGCGGCGATGTCGCGGCCGGGGGTCTCACCGGCGGGCGCGAAGTCCCGTCCGTCGCCGGCCTCCCACTGGCCGTGGTAGTTGAAGCAGACCTGCGGCAGCGGCAGGTCCCGCAGGGCGCGGGCGGCCGGGTCGGGCGACCCGAGCCGGGCCAGGGCCTCGTGGCTCAGGCCGTGCCGGGGGACGGCCCGCAGCCGCTCCTTGACCGCCTTCAGGGTGGCGCCCCAGTCGGGGGCGCCGGCCGGGCCGGCGGGGGCCAGGGTGACGGGGTACTGGGTGGTGAACCAGCCGACCGTGCGGGACAGGTCCAGCGTGTCGTCCTCGCGGCCGTGGCCCTCCAGGGCGACCGTGACCCGCTCGGTGCCCGTCCAGTCGGCGAGGACCCGGCCGAGCGCGGCGAGCAGCACGTCGTTGACCCGGGTCCGGTAGACGGCGGGCACGTGGCGCAGCAGGGCCTCGGTGGTGGCGCGGTCCACGCGGGTGCGGACGGTGCGGACCGAGCCGGCGAGGGGGGTGCCGTGGCGGTCCACGGGCAGCGGGGTCCGGGGTTCGGCGGCCTCGGCCGTCCAGTGCGGCAGGTCGGCGTCGAGGTCGCCGGCGCGCACCCGGCGGGACAGGTGCGCGGCCCAGTCGGTGAACGGCGTGGGCACGGGTTCCAGTCGTACCGGCTCGCCCCGGACCGCCTGCCGGTAGGCCTGATCGAGGTCGGCGAGGAGGATGCGCCAGGAGACGCTGTCCACGGCCAGGTGGTGGGCGGTGAGGAAGAGCTGGGGGCGCTCGCCGGGGAGGGACAGCAGGGCGGCGCGCAGCAGGACGCCGGTCTCGGGGTCGAGGGCGGCGCGGGCGGTTGCGGCGGCCGCTTCGCGGGCGGCCGTCGTGCCGGTGGCGCCGGAGAGGTCGTGGCGGGTGAGGAGCCCGGTGAGCGGGCCGTCGCCGGGCTGCTGGCGCCAGGTGCCGTGCGCGCGGGTGAAGCGGGTGCGCAGGGCGGGGTGGTGCGCGACCAGCGCGGCCACGGCCCGCTCCAGGGCGGGCTCGTCCAGGTCGTGCGGCAGGTCGAGCAGCATCGACATGGTGAAGTGCCGCAGCGGCCCGTGCGAGGCGAAGAACCACTCCTGGACGGGCGTGAGGGGCGCCGGGCCCTCCTGGCGGGGCAGCCGCCGCTCGGGCGCGGCGGAGGTGCGCGGGGCCGCGGCGGCGGCGAGGTCGGCGACGGTCTGGTGGCGGAAGACGTCCCGCGAGGTCAGGTGCAGGCCGGCCGCGCGGGCGCGGGAGACGGCCTGGATGCTGAGGATGGAGTCGCCGCCCCGTTCGAAGAAGTTGTCGGTCACGCCGACGCGGCGCGCGCCCAGCACCTCCGCCCAGATGCGGGCCAGGGTCTCCTCTTCGGGTGTGCGCGGGGCGACGAACTCCCTGTCCCGCTCGCCGCCCTCGGGGGCGGGGGCGGGCAGGGCGCGCCGGTCGACCTTGCCGCTGACGGTCGTGGGCAGGGCGTCGAGCACGGTGAAGGACGTCGGCACCATGTGGTCGGGCAGCACGCGCCGGCAGGCCGCTCGCACGGGGCCCGCGGTGAGCCCCGCGCCGGGGTCCGCGGGTACGAGGTAGGCGGCGAGCCGGGTGTGGCCGTGCGGGTCGGTGACGGCGACGACCGCGGCGGCGGCGACGTCGGGCAGGTCCGTCAGGGCCGCCTCGACCTCGCCGGGCTCGATGCGGTGGCCGCGCACCTTGACCTGGTCGTCGGCGCGGCCGAGGTAGTCCAGGTGCCCGTCGGCGGTCCAGCGGGCCAGGTCGCCGGTGCGGTACATGCGGGTGCCGGGCGGGCCGAACGGGTCGGGCAGGAACCGGGCGGCGGTGAGACCGGGCCGGCCCGTGTAGCCGCGGGCCAGTTGCGCGCCGGCCAGGTACAGCTCGCCGCCGACGCCGGGCGGCACGGGGCTCAGCCGGTCGTCGAGGACGTAGGCGCGCACGTTGGGCAGGGGCCGGCCGACGGTCGGGCGGCCGTCGCCCTCGATGCGGCGGGCCAGGGCGTCGACCGTGCACTCGGTGGGCCCGTAGAAGTTGTAGGCGGCCACGTCCCGGCGCGCCGCCAGTTCCCGCCACAGGCCGGGCCCGACGGCCTCGCCGCCGAGCATCAGCACCCGGGGGTGGTGGCGGGGGTCGGTGAGCAGTCCGGCGGGCAGGAGCTGGCGCAGGTACGTGGGGGTCAGGTCGAGGAAGTCGATGCGGTGCTCGACGACGTACTCCACCAGCGCGGCGGCGTCCAGCCGGGTCGTCTCGTCGACCAGGTGCAGCGGGTGGCCGTCGGCCATCAGCAGCACGCCCTCCAGCGAGGTGTCGAAGGAGAACGACGCGGTCAGCGCCACCCGCAGCGGGCCGCCGCCCGCGTCGGCGACGAAGCCCTCGCGGTGGCCCGCCAGCAGGTTCGCCAGGGACCGGTGCGTGACGGCCACGCCCTTGGGGCGGCCGGTGGAGCCGGAGGTGTGGATGACGTAGGCGGTGGTGTCGGGGTGCGGCGGGGCGAGCGGTCCGCCGTCGGTGCCGGTGTCGGGGACCTCCCGCAGCGCGGCCTGGTCCAGCACGAGGGCGGGGCGGGCGTCGTCCAGCAGGAACCGCACCCGTTCCCCGGGCAGCGCGGGATCCAGCGGCAGGTAGCCGGCGCCGGCCTTCCAGACGGCGAGGATCGCCACGATCATGTCGGCGGTGCGCGGCAGTCTCAGGGCGACCAGCCGTTCGGGGCCCGCGCCCTGCGCGGTCAGGTGGCGGGCGAGCCGGTCGGCGCGCGCGTCGAGCGCGGCGTAGTCCAGGCGGGCCTCCCCGGCGACCAGGGCCGTGGCGTGCGGGGTGCGGGCGGCCTGCCGCGCGAACAGCTCGGGCAGGGTCGCCGCGGGCACGGGCCGCGCGGTGGCGTTCCAGTCCCGGGTCACCTGACGGGTCTGCTCCGGTGACAGCAGGGGCAGCGCGCCGAGCGGGCGGCCGGGCTCGGCGGCGGCACCGTCCAGGGTGCGCAGGAGCTGGTCCGCCATGCGTTCGGCGGTCGCCGCGTCGAACAGGTCGGTGCGGTACTCCAGCAGGCCGGTGAGGCCGTCCCCGTCCGGGACGAACTCGACGCTCAGGTCGAAGGTGGCGGCCTGCCGGGGCACGGCGACCGGGGCGGCGGCCAGGCCGTGCGGGTCGGGTGCGGCGGGCGGTGCGGGGTGCAGCAGGACCATCACGTCGAACAGGGGGTTGCGGCCCGCCTCCCGGGCCGTGCCGGCGGTCTCCACCAGCCGTTCGAAGGGCGTGTCGCCGTGTGCGAAGGCGTCGTTGACGGTGTCCGCGGCGGCGGCAAGCAGGTCGCGGAAGGACCCGGCTCCGTCGACGCGGGTGCGCAGCACGACGGTGTTGACGAAGAACCCGACGGCCCGTTCCAGGTCGGTGCGCCCGCGTCCGGGGGTCAGCGAGCCGACGGTGATGTCGTCCTGCCCGGACCAGCGGGCCAGCAGGGCCTGGCAGGCGGCGACCAGGGCGGTGAACAGGGTGGTGTGCTGCTCGGCCGCGAGCTGCTTCAGCCGGGCCGTGGTGGCCGCGGGGACGGTGAAGGCGTGCACCGCGCCCGCGCCGGACTCCTCGCCGCGGCGGGACCGGTCCAGGGGCAGCTCGGGCGCCACCGCGCCGGACAGGCGTTCCCTCCAGTGCGCCAGCCGGCGCTCCAGCAGCGCCCCGGAGAGCTGCTCGCGCTGCCAGACGGCGAAGTCCGGGTACTGGGTGGCCACCGGCGGCAGTGCGGGCCGCGCGCCGCGCACGAGGGCGTCGTAGGCGGCGCACAGTTCCTCCAGGAGCACGCCCATCGACCAGCCGTCGGTGACGATGTGGTGGGCGGTCAGCAGCAGCACGTGGGCGCCGGGCGACTCCCGCAGCAGCAGGGCGCGCAGCAGCGGCCCGGTCCGCAGGTCGAAGGGGCGCTCGTACTCGGCGAGCAGCAGCGCCTCCATGTCCGCCGGCCCGTCGCCGGAGGCGAGGTCCCGGACGGGCAGCGGGAGCGGCCCGGCGGGGTGCACGGTCTGGGCCGGGACGCCGTCGGTCTCCTGGAAGGTGGTGCGCAGCGCCTCGTGGCGCCCCACCACGTGCTCCAGCGCCCCGGACAGGGCGGTGTGGTCGAGGGGTCCGGTGAGCCGCAGCGCGACGGCGCTGTTGTAGCGGGGGTCGCCGGGGCGCAGCCGGTCCAGGAACCACAGGCGCTGCTGTGCGAAGGACAGCGGCAGCGGGCGGGTGCGGTCCGCGTGCGGGATGGTCCGCCGGGCGGCGGCGCCGGGGGCGCCCGCGGCCCGTCCGGCCAGTCGGCGGCGGAGTGCTTCCTGGAGGTCCTGCGGCAGGGCCTCGGCGCGGTTTCGCTTCGAAGACGTCATGGTCGTCCGGTCCTCACCGTTCTTCTTGGTCGCTGTCGACGCGGGCGGCGTCTTCGAGTTCGCTCAGCACCTGTTCCTCCACCAGGTCCGCCAGGGCGGCCACGGTGCGGTGGACCAGGACGTCGCGGGGCGTGAGGGTCACGCCGAAGGTGTCGTTGGCGCGGGAGGCGATGAGCAGGGCGCGCAGGGAGTCGCCGCCCACGGCGAAGAAGTCGTCCTCGGCTCCCACGGTGGTGCCCAGTGCCTCCTCCCACAGGGCGGCGACGGCCTCCTCGGTGGGTGTGCGGGGCGGCACGTGCCCGGCGTCGGGGTCCTGCGCGCGGGGGTCGGGCGCGGGCAGGGCGGTCCGGTCGGTCTTGCCGTTCTCCGTGAGCGGGAAGCGGTCCAGGGCGACGAACGCGGAGGGCACCATGGGGCCGGGCAGGGTGCGGGCGGCGAGGGCCCGCAGTTCCGCGCCGGCGGGCGGCTCGGCGCCGGGCGCGACGAGCACGTGGGCCACCAGCCGCGGCAGTCCCGGTTCGTCCTCCCGCACGCTCACCACGGCGTCCAGTACGGCCGGGTGGCGCACGAGGGTCGCCTCGACCTCGCCCGCCTCGATGCGGTGGCCGCGCAGTTTGAGCTGGTGGTCGGTGCGCCCGAGGTAGTGCAGTTCGCCGCGGGTGTCGCGGCGGACCAGGTCGCCGGTGCGGTACATGCGGGTGCCGGGCGGGCCGAACGGGTCGGCGAGGAAGCGGGCCGCCGTCAGGCCGGGACGGCGCAGGTAGCCGCGGGCCAGGGCCGGTCCGGCGAGCCACAGTTCGCCGGGCACGCCGTCGGGGACGGGGCGCAGCCGCGCGTCGAGGACGTAGGCGCCGGTGGTGGGCAGCGGGCGGCCGACGGGCGGCGCGGCGCCGTCCGGTTCCAGCGGGTCGGACCAGGTGGCGACGACGGTCGCCTCGGTCGGCCCGTAGGAGTTGACCATGCGGTGGTGCGGTGCCCACCGGGCGACGAGTTCGGCCCGGCAGGCGTCGGCGCCGACCACGAGGGTGCGCAGGTCGGGCAGGGTGCCGGGGGTGTCCGCCGGGAGGGTGGCGAGCGCGGCGGGCGGCAGCAGGGTGTGCGTGATGCGCGCGGCGCGCAGGACGCCGGCCAGCTCGGCGCCGAGCAGCGGGCCGGGCGGGGGTACGACGAGGGCCGCGCCGCTCGGCAGGGACATGCACAGCTCCAGCACGGAGGCGTCGAAGCTGGGTGTGGCGAAGGCCAGGACGCGGTCCCCGGCGCGGACCCCGTAGTGCGCGGCCTCGGCGGCGGCGAACCCGGCGAGGCCCCGGTGGGTGACGACGACGCCCTTGGGGGTGCCGGTGGAGCCCGAGGTGTAGATGACGTACGCCGGGTCGTCCAGGTGCAGGGGGCGGACGCGGTCGGTGTCGGTGGGCCGGTGGCCGGGCGTGCCGTCGGGCGGCGCGGCGAGCAGCCCGGCGACGTCGTCGGCGGTGAGGGTGAGGGCGGGGTCCGCGTCGCGCAGCATCAGCGTGACCCGCTCGGCGGGGTAGCCGGGGTCCACCGGCAGGAAGGCGGCACCGGCCTTGGCCACGGCGAGCTGGGCGAGGACCATGTCGGCCGAGCGGGGCAGGACCAGCGCGACGATGTCGCCGGGGCCCGCGCCCCGTGCGACGAGCCGGTGTGCCAGCCGGTTGGCCCGTGCTTCCGCCTCGGCGAAGGTCAGCGGCGACTCCCCGTCGTCGAGGGCGGTCCGCTCGGGCCACCGGTCGGCCGCGGCCTCGATCAGGCCGGGCAGCGTCACGGGGGTCACCGGGGGCAGGTGCGGGCGTGCGGGGCCGTGCAGCAGCCGGTCCCGTTCGGCGGGCGGCAGGACGTCGACGCCGTGCAGCGGCGCCCGCTCGCTGCAGGAGGCGAGGCCGGTCAGGGTGTGCAGCAGCCGGGCGGCCAGGGCGTGGGCCGTGCTCTCGTCGAAGTACCGCGGGTCGTGGCCGAGTTCCACGCTCAGGTCCTCGCCGGGCGAGATGACCACGGTGAGCGGGTAGTTGGTCGCCTCGCGGGCGTCGAGGTCCCGGACGTGCACGCCGTGCGCGCCGGCGGTGCCGTCGCCCACGGGGTAGTTCTCGAAGACCAGCAGGCTGTCGAAGAGGGACGTCCCGGGGGGCAGTTCGCTCCACTGGTGCAGGTCCGTCAGCGGTACGTGGTCGAAGCGCCGGTCCTCGGCGCGGGCGGTCTGCAGGTCCCGCAGCCACGCGGCGCAGGACGCCGACTCGTCGACGGCGACCCGGGCGGGCAGCGTGGTGATGAACAGGCCGGTGATGGTGTCCGCGCCCGGCAGGTCGGAGGGGCGGCCGGACACGGTGGTGCCGAAGCACACCTCCCGTTCGCCGCTGGAGCGGGCCAGCAGCAGCGCCCAGGCGCCCTGCACGAGCGTGTTGAGGGTGAGCCGGTGGCGGCGGGCGAAGTCGGTCAGCCGGGCCGTTGCCTCCGTGCCGAGGCGCCGCGACAGCCAGGTCCCCGACCGGGCGGGGGCGCCCGGGGCGGGCCTGCGGTCGTAGGGCAGCGGGGTGGGCGCGGCGTAGCCGGCGAGGGCCGCCCTCCAGTGCTCCCCCGCGGCGGCGGTGTCCCGGCCGACCAGCCAGGCGGCGTAGTCGGCGAACGGCCGCCGCAGCGGCAGGCACGGCTCGTCGCCGGCGGTGAGCGCCGCGTGCGCGGCCATCACGTCCGACAGCACGTGGAAGACGCTCCACCCGTCCAGCAGGACGTGGTGGAAGGTCCACACCACGCGGACCTGGTCCGGGCCGAGCCGGATCAGGGTGACGCGCAGCAGCGGGGGCCGGTCCAGGGCGATCCCGCGGGCGCGGTCCTCGTCGAGGAGCCTCCGCAGTCCGGCGTCGCGCCGCTCCGGGTCCAGGCCGCTCCAGTCGAGTTCGGTGACGGGCAGGGGGGCGTGGCGGTGGACGGTCTGGAGCGGGACGGGGACCCCGCGCAGTGCCACGGCGGTCCGCAGCACGGGCGTGCGGTCCACGACGTGCTGCCAGGCGGCCGCCAGCAGCCGGGGTTCGCGCACGCCGTCCGCGACGAAGGTGATCTGCTCGACGTAGAGGCCCTCGCCGGGTTCGTCCATGCCGTGCACGACCATGCCGGTCTGCGTGGGGGTGAGCGGGTAGACATCCGTCACGTCCCGCCCGTCGCCGGCGATCCGGTCGACGGCCGCCTGGTCGAGGGCGGCCAGCGGGAAGTCGGACGGTGTGCGGCCGCCCGCGCCGGGCTCGGCGCAGTGCCGGACGAGGTGCCTCAGTTCCTCCGCGGTCTCCTCCGCGAGGCGCGCGACGGTCTCGCGGAGGTGCACCTGCCGCGAGTACGACCAGGTGAACTCCAGTTGCTTGTCGGTGACGCGGCCGAGGACGTCGAGGAGGTGCGGCCGGTCCGCCGAGCGGTCCATGCCGCCGGTCAGTCCGCCGTGGGGTGCGCGCAGCAGGCCGCCCCCGGCCGCGTTCCAGTCCTGCTGTCCCAGGTAGTTGAAGCTCACCTGGGGCAGGCCGGGCAGGTCGTGTCCCGTCGTGGCGCGCAGGTGGCGCAGCGCGCCGTAGCCCACTCCGCCGCGCGGCACGGCCCGCAGGTTCTCCTTGACCGTCTTCAGCGCGGTGCCGGGGTCCGCGTCGCGGGGCACGTCGAGGGCGACGGGGAACAGGGTGGTGAACCAGCCGACGGTGCGGGAGAGGTCGGCGTCGGCGAACAGGTCCTCGCGGCCGTGGCCCTCCAGCGCGACCAGTACCCGGTCCTGTCCCGTCCAGCGGGCCAGGACCCGGCCGAGGGCGCACAGCAGGACGTCGTTGACGCGGGTGCGGTAGGCGTCCGGCACGTCCTGGAGGAGCCGGCGGGTGTCCTCGGCGCCGAGACGCACCGTCACGCTCTCCTCGTCGGCGGCGGTGTTGCCGCCGTCGAGGTCGGCCGGCAGGGGGGTGGGGGCGAGGCCGCTCCAGTGGGCGGTCTCGTCGTCGAAGCCGCCGTCGGCGGTGTGCGCGGCCAGGCGGCGGGCCCAGTCGCGGAACGAGGTGGTCTTCGCGCCCAGGCCGGGCGTCTCCCCCGCGCGCAGTGCCCGGTGGGCGGTGTCGAGGTCCTCCAGGAGGATGCGCCAGGACACCGCGTCGACGACCAGGTGGTGGGCGGCCAGGACCAGGACGGGCGGCCGGTGGTGGTCCGGCCGGCACAGGGCGGCCCTCAGGAGCGGCCCGCGCGCCAGGTCGAACGCGGCGCACAGTCCGGCGGCCACCGCGGCCGGCTCCTCCTCGGTGTCCCGTACCTCCAGGTGGGGTGCGGCGCCGGGCGGGGTGCCGTACTGGCGCCACCGTCCCGCGCCGGCCGGTTCGTACCGCATGCGCAGGGCGTCGTGCTGCTCCAGCACGGCCGTGAGGGCGGCGCGCAGCAGGGCCTCGTCGGTGCCGGGGGCCACCTCGAAGGAGACGGCCTGCGCGAAGTGGGCCGGGTCGCCGGTGAGGGTGTCGAACAGCCAGTGCTGTACGGGCGTGAGGGGGACGTCCCCGACGACCGGGCCCTGTTCCGCGGTGGCCGTCGCGGCGGGGAGTTCCCCGACCGCCGCGGCCAGTTCGGCGACGGTCTGGTGCCGGAAGAGGTGCCGGGGCGTGAGCGCGAGTCCGGCGCGGCGGGCGGCGGAGACGATCTGGATGCCGAGGATGGAGTCGCCGCCGAGCGTGAAGTAGTTGTCGGTGGCGCCCACTTCGGACACTCCGAGCACCTCGGACCAGATCGCGGCGAGCGTCCGCTCGGCGGCGGTGCCCGGCGGCCGGGCGCCGCCGGTGGCGGCGCCGGACCAGGCCGGGGCGGGCAGCGCCCGCCGGTCCAGTTTGCCGGTCGCGCCCAGCGGCAGCCGCTCCAGCGGCACGACGACCGACGGGAGCAGGTGGTCGGGCAGCGTCCGGGCGAGGAAGGCGCGCAGGTCGGCGGGGGCGGGGGCGTCGCCGCCGCGCGGCACGGCGTAGCCCACGAGACGCTTGTGGCCGTCGTGTTCCACGACGCGGGCGGCCGCGGCGGCCACCTGCGGGTGCCGGGCCAGGGCGGCCTCCACCTCGCCGAGTTCGATGCGGAAGCCGCGCACCTTCACCTGGTCGTCGCCGCGGCCGAGGTACAGCAGGTCGCCGTCGGCGGTCCAGCGGGCCAGGTCGCCGGTGCGGTACATGCGGCCGCCGGGCGGGCCGAAGGGGTCGGCGAGGAAGCGGGACGCGGTCAGGCCGGGACGGTTCAGGTAGCCGCGGGCGACGCCGGTCCCGGCGAGGTACAGCTCGCCGGGCGCCCCGACGGGCACGGGGCGCAGGGCCGCGTCGAGGACGTAGGCGCGGGCGCCGCCGGCGGGGCGGCCGATGGGCGGGACCCGGTCGGGGTCCGCGGGGTCGCAGGTGAAGGCGGTGGCGTAGACGGTGGCCTCGGTGGGGCCGTAGATGTTCATGACGCGGCAGCCGGGTACGGCGGCGCGCACCTGCTGCACGGTGCGGGCGGGCAGCGCCTCGCCGGCCAGGACGACGGTGTCGGCCGTGACCTGCACGGTGTCGTCGGCCAGCAGCCGGCCGAGGGCGGAGGGAACGGCGCTGAGCAGTCCCGCGCGCCACGGTCCGGGCCGCTCGGCGAGGGCCAGCAGGTCGCGGACGACCTCGACGTGGCCGCCCGCGAGCAGCGGCGAGAGGATCTCGAACACCGACACGTCGAAGTTGAGCGACGTGGAGGCCACCACGTGGGCGAGCCCGCGGCCGGTGAACTCGGCGGCGGCCCAGTCGGTCAGCGCCACCACCGAGGCGTGGGAGACGACGACGCCCTTGGGCCGGCCGGTGGAGCCGGAGGTGTGGATGACGTAGGCCGGGTGGCCGGGCAGGAGCCCGCCGCGCCGTTCGTCGTCGCCGACGGGGGCGGCGGAGGCGGCGGCCAGGCGTCCGGTCCAGGCCGGGTCGTCGAGCGCGATCCGCGTGTACGGGCCGTCGGGAAGCCGTCCGGAGGTCTCCGCGCAGGTGATCACCGCGTCGGGCCGTACGTCCTCGAAGAGGAAGGCGATGCGCTCGGCCGGGTGGCCGGGGTCGACCGGCAGGTAGGCGGCGCCGCTCTTGAGGACCGCGAGGAGCGCCGCGACCAGGTCGGCGGTGCGGGGCAGGGCCAGCGCCACGAACCGCTCGGGTCCGGCCCCGGCCTCGATCAGGAGGCGGGCCAGCCGGTTGGCGCGCTCGTCGAGCTGCCGGTACGTCAGGTGCTCGGCGCCGGCGCTGACGGCCGGGGCGTCGGGGGTGCGGGCGGCCCGCTCCGCGAAGGCGTCCGCGAGGGTGCGCTGCGGCCGTTCGGTCACCGGTCCCGCGAGCCGGTCCAGCAGGCGGCGTGCGTCGGCCGGTTCGAGGGGCGGCAGGTCGGCCGGGCAGCGGCCGGGGTCCTCGGCGATCCCGGTCAGCAGCGTGCGCAGGCTCGCGCCGAGCCCTTCGACGGTGGCGGCGTCGAAGGCCGCCGGGTCGTAGTCCAGGGACACCGTCAGGTCGTCCCCGGGGGCGACGACCACGCTGAGCGGGTAGTTCGTCGGCTCCAGGTCGCGTTCCTGTTCGACGGCGAGTCCGTGCCGGGCGAGGGCTCCCTCGTCGAACGGGTAGTTCTCGAAGACGACGATGCTGTCGAAGAGGCCGGTGCCGCCGGGCACGTCGCTCCAGGTCTGCAACTGGGCGAGGGAGACGAAGTCGTGGCGCCGGGCCTCCGACTGGGCCGCCTGCACCTCGCGCAGCCAGTCCAGCAGGGGGCGCCGCACGTCGATCCGCAGCCGGGTGGGCAGGGTGTTGATGAAGAGGCCCACCATGGAGGTCACGCCGGGCAGTTCGGCCGGGCGGCCGGACACGGTGGTGCCGAAGACGATGTCGTCACCGCCCCCGTAGTGGTGCAGCAGCAGCGCCCAGGCGCCCTGGAGCATCGTGTTCACGGTCAGCCCGGCCCGCTGCGCCGTGTCCTTCAGCCTCGCCGACGTCTCCTGCCCGAGGGCCACCCGGACCGTTCCCGAGGAGGACGTGCGGTGGGCGTCGGCGGGGCGGCGGTCGCGGGGCAGTGCGGTGGGGACGGCGAACCCGGCGAGGGTCTCGCGCCAGTGGAGTTCGGCGCGGGCGCCGTCCTGGGCGGCCAGCCACCGCAGGTAGTCGGCGAAGGGCGCCCGGTCGGGCACCTGCGGGCGGTGCCCGGCGGTCAGGGCCGCGTAGCGCTCGAAGACCTCGTCGAACACCTGGGCCGCGCTCCAGCCGTCGAGGAGGACGTGGTGGAACGTCCACACCACGCGCACCCGGTCCGGTGCCAGACGGATCAGCGTGAGCCGCATGAGCGGGGCCGCGCCGAGGTCGATCCCGGCCCGCCGGTCCGCTTCGAGCAGCGACTCCGTCCGCCGCGCGCACTCCTCGGCGGGCCGCCCGGACCAGTCGTGGTGCGTGACGGGCACGATGGCCCGCCGCTCCACCACCTGCAGCGGCGTGGCGGTCTCCTGCCACACCAGGCGGGTCCGCAGGATCGGGTTGGCGTCCGCCGTGCGCTGCCACGCCTCGGCGAGGGCGTGCGGGTCGGTGACGCCGTGCAGCACCATCTGCGCCTGGTTCACGTACGTGCGGCCCTCAGGGTCCATGAGGCTGTGGAAGAGCATGCCCGCCTGCATGGGCGTCAGCGGGTACACGTCCTCCACGGCACGTCCGTCCCCCACGACCCGGTCCACGGCGCCCTGGTCGAGGGCGGCCAGCGGGAAGTCCGAGGGCGTACGGCCGCCGGCGCCGGGGGCGGCGCAGTGCGCGACGATCCCCTCCAGGGACCTCAGCATGCCCTCGGCGAGCCGGGTGACCGTCTCCGCGCGGTGGCGTCCGCCGCTGTAGTGCCAGGTGATCTCCAGTTCGTCGTCCTCGACGCGGGCGACGACGTCGAGCAGGTGCGGACGCGGCGCCGCGGGGTCCTCGGCGCCGCCGAGGCCGCCGGGGACGGCACGGACCAGCGCACCGCCGTCGGCCGACCAGTCGAACCGGCCCAGGTAGTTGAAGCTGATGCCGGGCAGGGGTGCGGCGGCGAGTCGCCCGTCGCCCGCCAGGTGGCGCAGGGCGCCGTGGCCGACACCCCGGTCGGGGACGGCCCGTAGCTGTTCCTTCACCGACTTCAGGGCGGTTCCCCAGTCGCCGTCGGGCACTTCGAGGGCGACGGGGTGGAGGCTGGTGAACCAGCCGACCGTGCGGGACAGGTCGATGTCGTCGAAGAGCCGGTCCTCACGGCCGTGCCCCTCCAGTCCCACGGCGACGGCGGCGCGGCCGGTCCAGTCGGCCAGGACGCGGCCGAGGGCGGTCAGCAGCACGTCGTCGATGCGGGTGCGGTAGACGCCGGGGACCCTGCGCAGCAGGTCGTCGGTCCGCCGCCGGTCGAGGCGTACGGTCACCGCGCGCAGGTCGGCGGCGGTGTTGCCGCCGTCGAGGTCCACCGGGAGCGGGTCGGCGCAGTGGTGCGCGACGGTCTCCCAGTGGGCGCGCTGCGCGGCGAAGTCCCCCTTGCCGGCGCGTTCGGTGAGCCGCCGCACCCATTCCCGCACGGACGTCGTGCGCGGGGGCAGCCGTACCGGCTCGCCGGCCCGGGCCTGCCGGTAGGCGGTCTCCAGGTCCTCCAGCAGGACGCGCCAGGAGACGCCGTCGACGATCAGGTGGTGGGCGGTCAGCAGCAGGCGGGGCGCCCGGCCACCGCCGGTGAACAGGCGGGCGGCGACGAGCGGGCCGGTGTCCAGCCGGAATCCGGTGTGCGCCTCGTGGGAGAGGCGGGCCTCGGCCGCCTCGGCGTCCGGTGTTTCGGGGCCGCTCAGGTCGTGCACCCGCAGCAACCGCGGTGTCCCGGTGTCCGGGGCGGCGTAGTCCTGGTGCCAGGTGCCGTCCGCCGCGCGGGTGAAGCGGGCGCGCAGGGCGTCGTGGTGGGCCCACAGCGCGGTGAGGGCGGCGGCCAGTGCCTCGGCGTCGACGTCCTCGGCCGTCTCGGCGGTCACGGACTGGTTGAAGTACTCCGGGCGCGGCGGTTCGGCGTCGAGGAACCAGCGCTGGATCGGGGTGAGCCCGACCTCGCCGGTCACCGGGCCGGTGCCCGCGACGGCCGCGGCGGCGCCGGTCGCGGCGGTGGCCAGGGCGGCGAGCGTGGGGTGGCGGAACAGGTCGCGCGGGGTCAGCGCGAGGCCCGCGGTGCGGGCGCGGGAGACGACCTGGATGCTGACGATCGAGTCGCCGCCCAGCATGAAGAAGTGGTCGTCGACGCCGACCCGTTCCACGCCGAGGAGTTCGGCCCAGATGCCGGCGAGGACCCGCTCGGCGTCGGTGCGCGGCGCGCGGTAGGGGGTGTCGGCCGCGGCCGGCAGGCCGGGTTCGGGCAGGCGCCGCCGGTCGACCTTGCCGTTCACGGTCAGGGGCAGTTCCGCCATCGTGACGAACGCGGCCGGCACCATGTAGTCGGGCAGGTGGCCGGACAGGTGGTCGCGCAGTTCGGCGGTCTGCGGCACGGCCGCGCCGGGGGATGCGACGAGGTGGGCGACCAGGCGCTTGCGTCCGGCGTGCCGCGACACGGACACCACCGCCTCGGCGACGGCCGGGTGGGCGGTGAGCCGGGCCTCGATCTCGGCGGGTTCGACGCGGAAGCCGCGGATCTTGATCTGGTCGTCGGCGCGGCCCACGAAGTGCAGGTCGCCGTCGGCGCCCCAGCGCACGACGTCGCCGGTGCGGTACATCCGGCCGCCGGGCGGACCGAACGGGTCGGCCAGGTAGCGGGCCGCGGTCGCGCCGGGACGGCCGGCGTAGCCGCGGGCCAGGCCGGCGCCCGCGAGGTACAGCTCCCCCGGGATGCCGGGCGGCTGCGGCTGGAGGGCGCCGTCCAGGACGTAGACGCGGGTGTCGTCCAGCGGGCGGCCGATGGGCAGCGCCGCGGGCAGCGCGTCCTGGGCGCGGAAGGCGCGCCGGGTGGCGAAGGTGGTGGTCTCGGTCGGACCGTACACGTCGACGACGGTGAGGTCCGGGCAGGCGTCCAGCACGCGCCGCACGGCGGCGCCGGGCACGGCCTCGCCGCCGGTCCACACCTCCCGCGCGCCGCGCAGGCAGCCGGGGTCCTCCTGGGCGAGGAGGCGGAACAGGCCCGCCGTGAGGAACAGGCAGCCGACCCCCTGTTCGCCGATCGCGTGGCGCACGGTGGCGGCTTCCAGGTCTCCCGGCGGGGCGAGCACGGCCGTGCCGCCGCGCAGCAGCGGCACCCACACCTCGTAGGTGGAGGCGTCGAAGGCGTGCGGGGAGTGCACGAGGACCCGGTCGTGACCGGCGAAGGCCCGGTCGAGGGCGAGTGCCGCGACGTCGCGCTGCCGCGCCGCCACGCCCTTGGGGTTGCCGGTGGAGCCGGACGTGAACATGAGGTACTGGACGTGGTCCGGGTCCACGCGGGGCGTGGCCGGGGCGGCGGGAGCGGCGGGGGTGCCGCCCTCGGGGCGCAGCACGCGCCCGTCCGGGAGCAGGGCCGTGGCGGTCTCCTGCCAGGTGTCGTCCGTGAGCAGCAGGCCCGTGCCGGCTTCGCCGAGCATGGTGCGCAGCCGTTCCCGCGGTGCCCTGCCGTCGAGGGGGACGTACACGCCGCCGAGGCGGGCGAGGGCGACCTGGGTGACGACGAGGCCGACCGAGCGGTCCATGAGGACGCCCACGGGCACCTCCGGGCGGACGCCGAGCGCGGCCAGCCGGCCCGCCAGCGCGGTGGCCCGGTCGTCGAGTTCGCGGTAGGTGAGGCGTTCGGTGCCGGCCAGCAGCGCGACGGCGTCGGGGGTGCGCCGCACCTGTGCGGTGAAGAGGGCGGCGGTGGTCGTCGCGGGGGTGTCGGTGGCGGTGTCGTTCCACGTGTGGAGCACCTGCTCACGGCGGGCGGCCGTCAGCAGGGGCAGGTGCGCGGGCGGGCACTGCGGCCGGGTGGCGAAGCCCTCCAGCAGGACCGTGAGGTACTCGGCCATGCGTTCGACGGTGGCGGTGTCGAAGAGGTCGGGGTCGTAGCCGAGGCGCAGGGCGAGTTCCGTGCCGGGGTAGGCGACCAGGCTGAGGGGGTAGTTGGTGGTCTCGATGCCGTCCAGGCCGCTGAGGCGCAGTCCGTGCGCGGCGGCGAGGTCGTCGTCCACCGGGTAGTTCTCGAACACGACGATGCTGTCGAACAGGGCGACGCGGTCCGGCAGTCCGGTGAACGCCGTCATGCGGTGCAGCGGTACGTGGTCGTGGCGGCGGTCCTCGCTCTGTTCCTGCTGGAGCCGGTCCAGCCAGGTGAGCAGCGGCTCGTCCCGCGGCACGCGGACGCGGGTGGGCAGGGTCGCGATGAACAGGCCGGTCATGGCGTCGGAGCCGGGCAGCTCGGGCGGCCGTCCGGAGACGGTGGTCCCGAAGACCACCTCGTCGCGGGCCGCCTGGCGGCTCAGGAGCAGCGCCCAGGCGCCCTGCACGAGGGTGTTCGTGGTCAGGCCCGCCGACCTGGCCAGGCCCTCCAGTGCCCGGGTGGTGGACGCGGGCACCGTGACGCGCACGGCGTGCGTCGACTCCGCGCGGTGGCTCTCGCGCGGCTCCCGGTCGAAGGGCAGCGCGGTGGTCTCGCTCAGGCCGTCGAGGCGGGTCCGCCAGTGCCGCTCGGCCTCGGCCCCGTCGGTGCGCTCCCGCAGCCAGGCGACGTAGTCGCCGAAGGGGCGGCGCTCGGGCAGGGGGACGTCCGCGGCGCCGGACAGCCGGGCGTGGTGCGCGAAGACGTCGGAGAGGACCTGGAACAGGCTCCAGCCGTCCAGGATGAGGTGGTCGAAGGACCACACGATGCGGACCGAACGCTCGGCGGTGCGGGCCAGCACCAGGCGCTGCAGCGGCGCGCGCGTCAGGTCGACGCCGCGGGCGCGGTCGCGGTCGAGCAGTTCGCGCAGCCGTTCGTCCCGCCCGGCGTCGGTCAGGCCGCGCCAGTCGAGGGTCTCCACCGGCACGGCCGCCCGGCGCTGCACCACGAGGAGCGGCTCGGGCACGTCCTGCCACGCCACTCGGGCGCGCAGCACCGGCGTACGGTCCGTCACCCGCTGCCAGGCGTCCGCCAGCACGGCCGGGTCCGGCACGCCGTCCAGGACGAACGTCAACTGCTGGAAGTACACGCCGCGGTCGTCCTGCGACAGCCGGTGGAAGAGCATCCCGGCCTGGGTGGGGGTGAGGGGGTGGACGTCCTCCGTCCCGGCCGGGTCGTCCCCGACGAGGCGGTCGACGTGCGCCTGGTCCAGGCGGGCCAGCGGGAAGTCCGAGGGGGTGCGTCCCGCGGTGCCGGGCCGGGCCGCGTACCGGGCGAGGGCGGCGAGCGCGTCGGCGTACCGTCCGGCGAGGCCGGTGACGGTGTCCCGCCGGTGCACCTCCTCCGAGTAGAACCAGGTGAACTCCAGGCTGTCGCCGTCCAGCCGCCCCACGACCTCCAGGGCGTGCGGGCGCGGCGCCGAGGGGTCGGCGTCCAGTTCCAGCGGCCGGAACGGCCCGCCGTACAGTCCTCCGGAGGATTCGGAGAGCCCGAAGCGGCCCAGGTAGTTGAAGCTGATCTGCGCGGTGACCGCCGGGAGGGGGGTGCCGTCACAGCCCGGCAGGGTCAGCAGGCCGTGGCCGAGGCCGTGCCGGGGCACCGCGCGCAGGTGCTCCTTGACCTGCTTGAGCACGGCGTCCCAGTGCGCCCCGGCCGGGACGGCGAGGGCGACGGGGTGGCGGGTGGTGAACCAGCCGACGGTGCGGCTGGTGTCGATGTCGGCGAACAGTTCCTCGCGGCCGTGGCCCTCGACGTCCACCAGCACCCGCTCGTGGCCGGTCCAGTCGCACAGCACCCGGCCGAGGGCGGCGAGCAGGGCGTCGTTGGCCCGCGTCCGGTAGGTCTCGGGCAGGGTGCGCAGCAGGGCCTCGGTGTCCCGGGGGCCGAGGCGGACCGTCACCGAGCGCTGGGAGGCGTAGGTGTTGGTGCCCGACCGGTCCGACGGCAGCGCGGCCGAGGCGCCGTCGGTGGCACCCGCCCAGTACGCCCTCTCGTCGTCGAAGCCGCCGGCGGCGGCGTGCGCGGCGAGGCGGTCGGCCCATTGCCGCAGCGGGGAGGACTTGGCGGGCAGTGCGGCGCGTGCGTCCCGGCCCGCGCGCCGGGCGCGGTAGGCCAGGTCGAGGTCCTCCAGCAGCAGGCGCCAGGACACTCCGTCGACGACGAGGTGGTGGACGGACAGGTGCAGGACGTGCGGCCGCCCGGGGCCCCGGTCGTGCAGTACGGCGCGCAGCAGCGGTCCGTCGCGCAGGTCGTGCGGGCCGAGGTGCGGGGTGTCGGTGTCCGGGCCGGTGTGGCGGGTGAGGCGGCAGGGTGTGCCCGGACCGTCGATCAGCCACCGTACGCCCGCGGGGCCGTCGGTGAAGCGGGAGCGCAGCGCGTCGTGGTGGTGGACGACGTCGTCGAGGGCGGCTTCGAGGGCGGCCGTGTCGACGTCGGCGTGGAGTTCCACCGAGAGTGTCTGGGCGAAGTGTCCGGCCCGCTCGGCGGCGCTGTCGAACAGCCAGTGCTGGATGGGCGTCAGGGGCGCGGTGCCGGTCGCCTCGACGGCCGCGGGCGCGGCGGCGGGCCGGCGGCTGTCCGCCTCGTCGGCGCAGCGGGCCAGCGCGGCGACGGTCTGGTGGCGGTAGAAGTCCCGTGAGGTGATCGTGAGGCCGGCCTGCCGGGCCTGGGCGACGACCTGGATGCTGAGGATGGAGTCGCCGCCCAGGGCGAAGAAGTTGTCGTCCGCGCCGACCCGCTCGACGTGCAGGACGCCGGCCCAGATGGCGGCGAGCGTCCGCTCGGTGGCGGTGCGGGGGGCGACGTGGCGGGCGGCGGGTTCGTGCGGCGCCGGGTCGGGGAGCCGTTCGCGGTCCAGTTTGCCGTTGGGGCTGAGCGGCAGGGCCGGCAGCACCACGACGGCCGAGGGGATCATGTACTCGGGCAGGGTCCGGCCGAGTTCGCGGCGTACGGCCTCCGGTTCCACGCGGGCGCCGGGGGCGGGGACGACGTATCCGGCGAGGCGGCGGTGGCCGTCGGCGTCGCGGACGGTCGCGGCGGCCTCGGCGACGCCCGCGCAGCCGCGCAGGGCCTCTTCGACCTCGCCCAGTTCGATGCGGAAGCCGCGCACCTTGACCTGCTGGTCGATGCGGCCGAGGTACTCGAGCCGGCCGTCGGCGCTCCAGCGCACGAGGTCGCCCGTGCGGTACATGCGGTCCCCGGGGGCGCCGAACGGGTCGGCGACGAAGCGTGCGGCGGTCAGGCCGGGGCGTCGCAGGTAGCCGCGGGCCAGTCCGCCGCCACCGAGGTACAGCTCGCCCGGGACGCCGGGCGGCTGGGGGCGCAGCAGGCGGTCGAGCACGTAGGCGCGGGTGTGCGCGACGGGGCGGCCGATGGGCGGGGCCTGCTCGGGGACGGTTCCGTCGGCGAACCAGGCGGTGGCGTAGACGGTGGCCTCGGTGGGTCCGTAGAGGTTCGCGATCGCGGCCGCGGGCATGGCGTCCCGCAGGGCCCGCACGGTGCGGGCGGGCAGGGCCTCGCCGGCCAGGACGACGGTGTCCGCCTCGACGGCGCCGGGGCCGCCGAGCAGCCGGGACAGCACGGACGGGACGCCGCTGAGGAGTCCGGCCCGGCGCGGGCCGGGGCCGTCGGCGTAGGAGGGGAGGTCGGCGACCACCTCGACGCAGCCGCCGGCCGTCAGGGGGCACAGCAGCTCGAAGACGGACACGTCGAAGTTGAGGGAGGTGGACGCGACGACGTGGGACAGACCCCGCCGCCCGAACCGTTCCGCGGCCCAGGCGGCGAGGGCGGCCACGCTGCGGTGGGTGACGATCACGCCCTTGGGGCGGCCGGTGGATCCGGAGGGGTAGATGACGTAGGCCGGGTGGGACGGGTGCAGCGGCCGGGTCCGGTCGGCGTCGGAGAGGTCCGCGGCGTCCGGGTGCTCGGCGCCTGCCGGGTCCGGGGCGCCGGCGCCGGACACTTCGGCGTCCTCCAGCAGGAGGGGCCGGCAGCCGTCGGGAAGGGCGTGGGCCGTTTCGCGGGTGGCGACGACGAGCGCGGGCGTGGCGTCGGCGAGCATGTAACGGATGCGCTCGGCCGGGTAGGCGGGGTCGACGGGCAGGTATCCGGCACCCGATTTCAGGACGGCCCACAGCACCGGCAGCAGGTCGGCGGAGCGCGGCAGGCAGAGCGCCACCAGCGACTCCGGGCCCGCTCCGTGCGCCGTCAGCAGCCGGGCGAGCCGGTTGGCGCGACGGTTCAGCGTGGCATAGTCCAGCTTGACGTCGCCGCAGGTCACAGCGGTGCGGTGCGGGGTCCGGGCCACCTGCGCCTCGAACAGCGCCGGGAGGGTGGCCCCGTCTCCGCCGTCGTCGGCGGGTGCGGGCGGGTTCCAGGAGCCGAGGAGGGTGTGCCGCTCGTCGTCGGACAGCAGGGGCAGTTCGGCCAGCGTCCGGTGCGGGCCGTCCGCCATGCCGTCCAGGAGGCGGTGCACCTGTCGGGCCATCCGGGCGGCGGTCGCCTCCCGGAAAAGGTCGGTGTTGTACTCGACCGTCAGTTCGCACCCGCCGTCGGCGCGCGGCGCGAATTCCAGCACGAGGTCGAAGCGGGCGGCCGGGCGGGGCAGCGGATGGTCCTCGATGCGGACCCCGGCCGCGAGCGGCGGCCGGGCGGGCGCGGCCTGCTGCACCACCAGGGCCTGCACCAGGGGGGTGCGGCTGGGGTCCCGGTCGGGAGCCAGTTCCTCGACCACCCGGTCGAACGGCACGCCGTCGTGGGCGAAGGCGTCCAGGACGGTCGCCCGCACGGACTCCACGAACCGGTCGACGGTGACCGTGTCGTCGACCTCGCCGCGCAGCACGACGGTGTTGGCGAAGAAGCCCGTGACGTCTTCCAGTTCGCGGCGGTCCCGCCCGTTGGTGACGGTCCCGAACGCCACGTCCCGCTGCCCGGACCAGCGGGAGAACAGCACGGCCGCCGCTCCGGCGAACAGGGTGAAGACGGTCGTTCCGCGCCCCGCCGCCAACCGCCGCAGGCGCTCCAGCAGGTGCGCGGGGAGGGCGTGGCGGTGGGCCGCGCCCGCGGTGGTGCGCACCGCCGGGCGGGGCCGGTCGGTGGGCAGGTCGAGTTGCTGCAGGTCCGCCAGGTGGCGTTTCCAGTAGCGCAGGTCGTCGGCGTCCGTGCCGCCGGAGCGGCGCTCGCGCTCCCACAGCGCGAAGTCGGGGTACTGCGCGCCCGGCCGGGGCAGGCCGTCCGGTTCGCCGGATGCCTCCGCCCGGTAGAGCGCCGCCAGGTCCCGGGTCAGGACGCCGACCGACCAGCCGTCGGTGACGATGTGGTGCTGGGCCAGCAGCAGGACGTGGTCCTCGGCGGTCCGGCGGACCAGCAGGGCACGGGTCAGCGGCCCGGTCGCCAGGTCGTGGGGGTTCAGGAGTTCCCCGGTCAGCAGGCGCTCGACGGCGTCGTCCCGCCGGTCCTCGGGGAGGTCCCCGACGTCGGCGGTGCGCAGCGGCAGGTCCGCCTCGGCGGCGACCAGTTGCACGCCCCGGCCGTCGACGGTGGCGAAGGTGGTGCGCAGGGAGTCGTGGCGGGCGGCGAGCCGGTTCAGCGCGCGTCTGAGGGCGGGCGTGTCGAGGGGGCCGCGCATCCGGAGCGCCACGCCGGTGTTGTACTCGGCTCCGCCGGCGGTGAGGTCGTCGAGGAACCACAGGCGCCGCTGGGCGCTGGAGAGCGGGACGGGCTCGCCGCGCGGGGCGGAGGGGATCGGGCCGGGCGGCGCGGCGGCGGACGGTTCGGCGGCCAGGGGGGCGAGCGCGGCGACGGTCCGCGCGGTGAACACGTCGCGCAGGGAGAGCCGGGCGCCCATGGTCTCGCGGATCCGTGTGAGGGTGCGGGCGGCGAGGATCGAGTCGCCGCCCAGGTCGAAGAAGTCGTCGGTGACGCCGACGGCGCCGGTACCGAGGACGTCGGCCCAGATCGCGGCCAGCGCACGCTCGTCGTCGGTGCGCGGTTCGACGTGCTCCCCGGAGCGCGTGCCCCCGGGGGCGGGCAGGGCCCGCAGGTCGGTCTTGTGCTGCGGGGTGAGCGGGAACGCGTCCAGGACGACGACGGCGGAGGGCACCATGTGGGCCGGAAGGGCGGCGGCCAGGGCGGTGCGCAGCCGGGCCGGGTCGGGCCGGTGGCCGGGGTCCGCGGGCGTGACGTAGCCGACGAGCCGGCCCCGGGCGGGTTCCTCGTCGCGGACCACGACGACGGCGTCCCGGACGGCGGGGTCGCGGGTCAGGGCGGCCTCGATCTCGCCCGGTTCGATGCGGAAGCCGCGCACCTTGACCTGCCGGTCGGCGCGGCCGAGGAATTCCAGCTCGCCGTCCGCCCCGCGGCGCACCCGGTCGCCGGTGCGGTAGAGGCGGGCGCCGGGCGGACCGGAGGGGTGGGCGACGAAGCGGGTCGCGGTCAGGCCGGGGCGGCCGAGGTAGCCGCGGGCCAGTCCGTCGCCGCCGACGTACAGCTCCCCCTCGGTGCCGGGCGGCACCGGGCGCAGGTGCGCGTCGAGGACGTGGGCCTCGGTGCCGGGCAGCGGGCTGCCGATGCCGGGGGTGCCGGTGCCCGCGGCGAGCGGTCCGGTCCAGGTGGCGACGACGGTGGCCTCGGTCGGCCCGTAGGAGTTGATCAGGCGGCGGCCGGGTGCCCACCGGTCGACGAGCGCGGCCGGGCAGGCCTCGGCCCCGACGATCAGGGTGCGCAGGTGCGGGACGCCGCCGGAGTCCGCCGGGTCGGGCAGGGTGGCGAGGGCGGCGGGCGGTATGAGGGCGTGGGTGATGCGGTGCCGGTCCAGCACGGTGGCGAGTTCGTCGCCCAGCCAGGGCCCGTCGGGCGGGACGACCAGCAGGGCGCCGGACAGGACGGAGATGCACAGCTCCAGCACGGAGGCGTCGAAGCTGGGCGAGGAGAACTGCAGTACGCGGTCGCCGGGGCCGGCCTCGTACCGCTCGGCCGCGGCGGCGGCGAAACCGCCGATGCCCCGGTGGGTGACGGCGACGCCCTTGGGGACGCCGGTGGAGCCGGAGGTGAAGATGACGTACGCCGTGTGGTCGGGCAGCGCCCGGCGGCGGGGCGGGTCCGTCTCCGGGTCCCCGGCCTCCAGCAGCGCGCGGACGCGGCCGGGGTCGTCCAGGACGACGGCCGGGGCCGCGTCGGCGAGCATCAGCGCCCGCCGTTCGGCCGGGTAGCCGGGGTCCACGGGCAGGAAGGCGGCGCCCGTCAGCGCCACCGCCAGCTCGGCGGCGATCAGTTCCATCGAGCGCGGCAGGACCAGTGCCACCGTCCGCTCCGGCCGTGCGCCGTTCGCGGCGAGGTGGGCGGCGAGTCGGCCGGCGCGGCACGCGAGTTCGCCGTACGTCCAGGTGCGCCGGCCGTCGGTCACCGCGGGGGCGTGCGGGTCGCGTTCCGCCCACCCGGTGAACAGCTCACCGAGCGGGACGTGCCGGGTGGCGCGGTCCGCCCGGGGCGGCGGGGTGGTACCGGCCAGCGCGGAGGCGGGCGCGGCGGGGCGCTGGGCGTGCAGGTCCGTCATCGGGGTGAAGTCCTTCAGGCGTGTGGCGGCGCGCGGATCCGGCGGGCCGGTCGGGGCGGCCCGCGGGCACACCGGCGCGGAGTGGGGGTCCTGCGTACGGGAGGGGCGGGACGCGGGGCTCGGTCAGGCGGCGTCCGTGCGGCGCGCGGTGCGCCCGGATATCTGCAGGCGGTCGACGGTCCCGGTGGCGGGGTCGCGGTGGAAGCGGCCGCCGGGTTCGTGCCGGCCGGTGGCCGGGTCGACGAGGTCGCAGGACAGGTCCGGGTAGCACACCAGCGCGATGGGGTAGTCGCCGTCGACGGACAGGGTCGGCAGGCCGTCGCCGTCCAGTTTGACCGCGTACTCGGTGCTCCCGTTGCGGTAGGTGCCGGCGCACTCCGGCAGCGGTACGGCGGGGCCGCGCCGGGTGACGGCCGGGGCGGCCGGCACCCGGGTGCCGGTGAGCCGGAGGAGGTCGGCGGCCAGGTCCCGCCACAGGTCGGTGGCGCCGCCGGAGTTGCCGGTGAAGGCGACGACGGCACCGCTCTCCGGGTCCGCCCGCAGATGGCAGGAGGTGCCCTGGGCGTTGCCGTCGTGGCCGCACCAGAGGCGGCCGTCCTGCTCGAAGAGGGCGAGGCCCAGGCCCCAGGAGTCCGCCAGGGCGCCGGGGTCGGCGGAGGGTGCGGGGCGGCGCATCAGGGCGGCGGCGGGTGCGGGCAGGGCGGCGGAGCGGCCGATGACGGCCCTGCCCAGGGCGACGAGGTCCTCGGCGCTCGCCAGCAGGGCTCCGGCCGGTGCCTCCACCGGCGCGAGGTTCTGGTGGGCCGGGCGCACCAGGCCCGTGGCGGTATTGAGGGCGTGGCCGGCGGCGACCGGCCGGGCGGACGCGGTGTCGCCGAGGAAGG
>DASTDN010000166.1:0-4990 GCA_035710365.1 Streptomyces sp.
CAATCAGGGTTCGTCCTGCCCCACGGGCGGGTCTGTTTCGGTCAAGGGGAATCGCCCGTGAAGTTGTTTGCGAAGTTGTTCGGCAAGAGCGCGCGAGAGGGCGGCGACAACGCCACCGCTCGTCATCGCGCACAGCCCGAGTCGGAAGGCCAGCGTCCGCTGTTCCGGGACCAGGTGGCCGGTCCGGGCGGTGGTCCTTCGGGTGGTCAGGGCGCGTCGTCCGTTGACCCTGCGCAGGCCGGCGGCATAGGTTTCGGCCAACCGTCGACCCCGTACGCGTCCCCTGCACCGCAGGGACAGCCGCAGGAGGATCCGTCCATGTCGGCCCTGGTGTGTACGAGGTGCGGCAGCCGCAACGCGCAGAACAGCCGTTTCTGCTCCCACTGCGGTGCTCCGCTGCGGCCCGGGGCGGTCCCGGAGCGCTCGTCGGAGACGACGTCCACGATCTCCATCTCGGGCCTTGAGGCCTACGACTCCGAGACGACCGGTCAGACGGCCGTGCCGGCGCTCTCTCCCGAGGCGCAGGCCGCGGTCGACGCGCTGCCGCAGGGTTCCGCGCTCCTGGTGGTGCGCCGTGGTCCGAACTCGGGCAGCCGCTTCCTCCTGGACAGTGACCTGACCACGGCGGGCCGTCACCCGCAGAGCGACATCTTCCTGGACGACGTGACGGTCTCCCGTCGGCACGTGGAGTTCCGCCGCGGCCCGGACGCCTCGTTCACGGTCGCGGACGTCGGCAGCCTGAACGGCACGTACGTCAACCGGGAGCGCATCGACCAGGTCGCCCTGTCGAACGGTGACGAGGTGCAGATCGGCAAGTACCGGCTGGTGTTCTACGCGAGCCAGCAGGGTTACTGACCCGCCCCGGACGCCGGTCCGGGGGACCCCAGGGGAGGCCCATGCGTCAGACACGGAGCGGCGGCGTCGGGCACGGCGCCGCCGGCACGGACAGTGGCCTGATGAGCATCGGCACGGTGCTGAACGTGCTGCGCGACGAGTTCCCCGAGGTGACGATCTCCAAGATCCGTTTCCTGGAGTCGGAGGGGCTCATCGAACCGCAGCGGGCCCCCTCGGGGTACCGCAAGTTCAGCGCGGGTGACGTCGAGCGCCTCGGGCACGTGCTGAGGATGCAGCGGGACCACTACCTGCCGCTGAAGGTGATCCGCGGGTATCTGGACGCCGTGGAGCGGGGCGAGGCGGTGGAGCTGCCCGTCGTGGGACGGCAGCGGGAGGGCGAGCGGGAGCCCGGGCCCTTCCCGGGGCAGCCCTCCGCCCGGGCCCGTATCGGTCGGGACGACCTGCTGGCCGCCGCCGGGATCGGCGAGCGGGAACTCGCGGAGTGGGAGTCGTACGGTCTGGTCACGCCGTTGCCGGACGGGGTGTACGACGCGGAGTCGGCCACGGTGGCGTCGCTGGTGGTGGAACTCGGGCGGTTCGGGATCGAGCCGCGTCACCTGCGGGTGATGAAGGGGGCCGCGGACCGTGAGGCGGGGCTGGTGGAGCAGGTGGTCGCGCCGCTCAGACGCCACCGCAACCCGCAGACCAGGGCCCATGCCGAGGCCCGGGTGAAGGAGCTGGCCGGACTGACGGTGCGGTTGCACGCCGCGCTGGTCCAGACGGCGCTCGGGGTGCGGCTGCCCTGAGCGGACTCGGGGCCCCGGATCGGCCAACCGTTCCCGGCCCGACTACCCAAACGTCCGGGGCACGGCCTAGGGTTGCTGTGTGAACGAGCTCGATGTCGTAGGTGTCCGGGTCGAAATGCCCTCCAACCAACCGATCGTGCTGCTGCGTGAAGTGGGAGGCGACCGGCACCTCCCGATCTGGATCGGTCCCGGCGAGGCGACGGCGATCGCCTTCGCCCAGCAGGGCATGGTTCCTCCCCGGCCGCTGACCCACGACCTGTTCAAGGACGTGCTGGAAGCCGTCGGCCAGGAGCTCACGGAAGTACGCATCACGGATCTGCGCGACGGGGTCTTCTTCGCGGAGCTGGTGTTCGCGAGCGGAGTCGAGGTCAGTGCCCGTCCGTCCGACGCCATAGCGCTGGCGCTGCGCACGGGGACGCCGATCTACGGCAGTGACACGGTGCTCGACGACGCGGGCGTCGCCATCCCGGACGAGCAGGAGGACGAGGTGGAGAAGTTCCGCGAGTTCCTCGACCAGATTTCGCCGGAGGACTTCGGCAGCAGCAACCAGTGAGGTGACAGGCGGATTCGGACGGCTGTGGAGGGCCTCCGGCGCTCTGCCGGGAGCGCATTCGGCTAGCCTTTCCCCGCGGTGGGGTATGGGAAACCACTCTTAGGGTGATTATCACTCGGCGTGCCGAGTGTGGCGATCGTTGACGCACCCCCGGTGACTGCCTACCGTCGAGAAGGCAGGTCAAGGACGGAGGTCGGCGTGAGAAGCAGCGGCGACGGTACGGTTGAGGGCTCCCCCGGACGTGGTCCCGGGGCCGGCGGTCCGTGTCCCCCTCCGGGCTCTCGGCTTCTTCCGGGCCGGGGGTATCCCCATCAAAGCAGTGTCGCCGATCATGCTCCGCAGCGACCGGCGGCCGTGCCGAGCGGCGGAGGGGCGGCGTCCATGACGTCCGAGCAGATCGGCTACCGGGGCCCGACGGCGTGCGCGGCGGCCGGTATCACGTACCGGCAGCTCGACTACTGGGCCCGTACGGGCCTGGTCGAGCCGAGCGTCCGGCCCGCGCACGGGTCGGGAACGCAGCGCCTCTACAGCTTCCGGGACGTCGTCGTCCTGAAGATCGTCAAGCGGTTCCTGGACACCGGGGTGTCCCTGCAGAACATCCGCACCACCGTTCACCATCTGCGGGCACAGGGCTTTCGTGACCTGGAGCGGATGACGCTGATGAGCGACGGCGCCACCGTGTACGAGTGCACCTCGCCCGACGAGGTGCACGCCCTGCTCCAGGGTGGTCAGGGTGTCTTCGGCATCGCTGTCGGAGTGGTGTGGCGGGACGTCGAGAACGCGCTCTCGCAGTTGCACGGGGAGCGCATCGACACCGGCGAGACCCTGGTGGGACACAACCCGGCGGACGAGCTGGCGCGGCGGCGCAACCGGGCGGTCTGAGGCCCGCGCTCCCCGCGGAGGGCGCGTTGTCAGTGGCGTAGGGCAGCATCGAACGTGTGAGAACCGTGCCCACGATCCTGCATCTCGACATGGATGCCTTCTTCGCCTCGGTGGAGCAGGCCTCCAAGCCGAGCCTGCGTGGGAAGGCCGTGGTCGTGGGCGGTCTCGGGCCGCGTGGCGTGGTCGCGACCTGTTCCTACGAGGCGCGGGTCTTCGGGGTGCACTCGGCGATGCCCATGGCGCAGGCCCGGCGGCTCGCGCCGAACGCCGCGTATCTCGTGCCGCGCTTCGGGCTGTACCGGACGATCAGCGAGCAGGTGATGGGCCTGCTGCGGGCCCTGTCGCCGCTGGTGGAGCCGCTCAGCCTGGACGAGGCGTTCGTGGACCTGGAGGCCGGGGGAGCGGCCCGGGACGAGCAGTCGGCGCGGCTGGCCGGCGAGCGGCTGAGGGCGGACATCAGGGCCGTCACCGGGCTCACCGGTTCGGTGGGTCTGGCCGCCTCCAAGATGCTCGCGAAGATCGCCTCCGAGCAGGCCAAACCCGACGGACTCGTGGTGATCGAGCCGGGCACCGAGCGGGGGCTGCTCGCCCCGATGCCGGTGCGGACCCTGCCGGGTGTCGGACCGGCGACCGGTGACCACCTGCGGCGGGCCGGCATCCATACGGTGGGGGAGCTGGCGGAAGCGGGCGAGGACGAGCTGGTACGGCTGCTGGGCAAGGCGCACGGGCACGCGCTGTACGCGATGGCGCTGGCGCACGACGAGCGGCCCGTGGTCGCCGAGCGGGAGACGAAGTCGGTGTCGGTCGAGGACACCTACGACGTCGACATCCACGACCGGACGCGGGTCGGCCTGGAGGTGCAGCGGCTGGCCGACCGGTGCGTGCGGAGGCTGCGCACCGCCGGGCTGTCGGGGCGGACGATCGTCCTGAAGGTGCGGAGGTTCGACTTCTCGACGCTGACCCGCTCCGAGACGTTGCGCGGGCCCACCGACGATCCCGCGGTGGTGCGGGAGGCGGCTGCCCGCCTGCTGGACTCCGTGGACACCACGGGCGGTGTCAGGCTGCTCGGCGTCGGCGTCAGCGGCCTCGCCGACTACACGCAGGAGGACCTGTTCGCGCAGGCGGCGGGGGAGCACACCGCGTATGCCGACGAGGGCCACGAGGAGGAGGGAGCGGCGGGCGAGGAGCAGCGTGCGCCGGCCGAGCGGCGCTGGCCCGCCGGGCACGACGTGCGGCACGCCGAGTACGGGCACGGGTGGGTGCAGGGCAGTGGGCTCGGCCGGGTCACCGTGCGGTTCGAGACGCCGGACTCCGGGCCGGGTCGGGTGCGCACCTTCCGGACCGACGATCCCGCGTTGGAGCCGGCGGAGGCGTTGGCGTTGGTCACTCGGGGACAGGAGGCCGGGGGCGGCGGCACGGGAGTGTCCGGGGGCCCTGTCCTGGCCCCGGGGGCGGTGGGGCCGGTGGAGCCTTCGGTGGAGGCCGGTCCGCGGGGAGGGACAGGTGTCGCGGATCTGTCAGGGGGCTCGCCCGGAGAGGACTGACGGCGGGAGGACCGGCCGCCGGGTGCCCGCCGTCGGGTGGGCGACGGGGTGGGCGGGGGCAGAGAGGCTGGCCGCAGTGAGAGCTGCCGACGGACAAGCGCCGTGTGACGGAACCCGAGGAGACCGATTCTCGGTGGAGCGGCGCTTCAGGCGGGCCGGGCCGGACCCGCGCGGGCAGGTTCGGACCTGCCGGACGCGGGCGGGACCGGACAAGCGGGGTTCGTTGAGGGACTCGTCCCGGGCGGGCATGTCTGCCGGGACGGCACCGGGAGACATGCCCGTACGACACCAGGAGACCCGCGCCGGGAACCACGCAAGGGAGAGCCTGTGCCCGTACGTGCGGCAGGGCCGGTCCCGGACCGCTCGTCCCC
>DASTDN010000167.1:0-6196 GCA_035710365.1 Streptomyces sp.
CGCGAGTCGGGGCTGCCCGGCACCATCGTGCGCCCGTCGGTCGTGATGGGCCACTCCGTCACCGGGCGGATCGCCGGACAGCAGGGCCTCACCAAGACCATCGGCTCCATGGTCCTCGGGCAGGTCCCCGTCCTGCCCGGCGCCCCCGACGCCCGCGTCGACATGGTCCCGCAGGACTACGTCACCCGCGCCGTCGGCGAACTGGTGCGCGGCGGAGCGGGCAGCGGCGAGTACTGGCTGACGGCGGGCGACCAGGCCATCCGGCTGAGCGAGATCGCCGACATCTGCGCCGAGTTCGCCGTACGCCGCGGCCTGCCCAGGCCCTCGCGGCCCCGGCTGATTCCCGTGGAGGCCGTGCACCGGCTGCTGCTGCCCATGCTGGAGGGCACCTCACTGCCCGCCTCGGTGCGGCAGCGCTTCCAGCACTACGCCGAACTGCTGCTGGTCTTCCAGCGCGAACTGCCCCTCGACTCCTCCCTCGGCGAGCCCGGCTGCGGCACCCGCCCCGGGCGCGCGGACATCCACACCGCGCTGCTGCGCAACCTGGAGAGCTGGGCCGAGGACCGGTCCGGCGTCCTGAACCGGCACCGCGTCCGCCCCCCGGGCCCCGAAGCGGCCCCGGCCGCCCCGGCCGTCCCCGCCACCCCGGCCGCCACGGAGGTGGCGTCATGACCGTCTCCCCGCCCGTACCCACCGGCGCGCCCGCCGCCGGGACCGACGTCGTCGACCTGTACCTGAGGCACATCGGCTCCGGCCGCGCCGTCATGGGCCGTGTGATGGGCGGCATGTCTGAGGTGCGCTCCGAGGGACCCTGGATCCACACCGACGACGGCCGCAGCTTCCTCGACTTCGGCGGCTACGGCGTCTTCCTCCTCGGCCACCGCCACCCCGCCGTCGTCGAGGCCGTGCACCGGCAGATCGACACCCACCCGCTGGCCAGCCGCGTCTTCCTGGAACCCGTCGCCGCCCGCGCCGCGCGGGCGCTGGCCGCGCACACCCCGCCCGGCCTGGACTACGTGCACTTCGTCAACTCCGGCGCCGAGGCCACCGAGGCCGCCCTCAAACTCGCCCGCGCACACGGCCGCAACGCCGTCGTCACCACCCGCGGGGGCTTCCACGGCAAGACCCTCGGCGCGCTCAGCGTCACCGCCAACGCCACCTACCAGACGCCGTTCCGGCCGCTGCTCCCCGACGTCACCCAGGTCGCCTTCGGTGACGGGGACGACCTGGAACGGGCCCTGGTCCAGCGCCGCGACCGCGCCTGCGTCGTCCTGGAACCCGTACAGGGCGAGGCGGGCGTCCGCATCCCGGAGCGCGGCTACCTGCGCACGGTGGCCCGGCTGTGCCGCACGTACGGGGCGCTGCTCGTGGTGGACGAGATCCAGACGGGCATGGGACGGCTCGGCACCTGGTGGGGCGTCGACGCCGAGGACGTAAGCCCCGACGTGATGCTCGTCGGCAAGGGCCTGAGCGGGGGAGTGGTGCCGGTCGCCGCGATGACCGCCACCGAGGCGGCGTACGAACCCTTCAGCCGCGACCCCTACCTGCACACCTCCACCTTCGGCGCCTCCCCGATCGCCTGTGCCGCCGCGCTCGCCACCGTCGAGACGATGGAGCGCGAGGACACCGTCGCCCGCGCGGCCGCCCTCGGCGCGCGCATCCTCGCCGGGGTGCACGCCACCTGCGCCCCCCACCTCGGCGGCCTGGTCCGTGAGGTACGCGGCCGGGGGCTGCTGATCGGCATCGAGTTCGCCGAGGAACGGGCCGTGGGGGAACTCCTGCTGGAGCTGATCTCCCGGGACGTCCTGGTCAACCACTCCCTGAACTCCACCCGCGTGCTGCGGCTCACCCCGCCCGCCGTCGTCGCGGACAGTGCCCTCGACCAGTTCTTCACGACGCTCGCCGAGGCCCTGCTCACGGTGGCGGCCCGCGTCGCCGACCGCACATGACGCGCCCGCCGCGCCCGCCCGTGCCATCCCGTACGAACCCCGGCCTGACGGCCCGTCAGCCGGAGCACCACCCGAAGGGAACCCCGACACCATGCGCCACGTTGCCCTGTACGCGACCGTCGACGGACGGCACCCCGACGACGTCTACCGACGCATCAGCGACTTCCGCCGGTACCCCGAACTCACCGACACCGTGCGCGAGGTGACCGTCGACACGCTGCCCGACGGCTCGGCCGTGTCCGACTGGACCGTGCTGTTCCGCGGCGGTCTGATGCGCTGGAGGGAACGCGACACGTTCGCACCGGACGACCTCACCCTCCGCTTCGAGCAGCTCAGCGGCGACTTCCAGACCTTCGAGGGCCAGTGGCGCTGCACACCCCACGACGGCGGCACGCTGGTCGAGTTCACCGCCTCCTTCGACCTCGGCATCCCGACCCTGGCGGAGATCCTCGACCCGGTCGCCGAGTCGACGCTGCGGACCAACATCGCCCGCATCCTCGTCGGCCTGGTGGGCGCGGAGGTGATCGATGACCACGCCGCCGCCGCTCACGGCTGAAGCGCCCGCCGGCGCGGCCGGCCCCGCCCGCCCCGCCCGCCCCACCCGCCTCGTCCGCCCGGCCGGACGGGCCCACCCGGTCCCCCCGGCCGGTGAGCCGCTGTGCGACGAACCCGGCCCCGGCGCGGCCCGCTGCCTCGGCCTGTACGCCAAGCTCGCCGCCGGGGTGAGCGTGGTGACGGCCCGCGGCGAGGACGGTCCGGTCGGCATGACGGTCTCCGCCGTCACCTCCGTCTCGGCGCGCCCGCCGCTGCTGCTGGCCTGTCTGCGCGAGGGCTCCCGCACGCTCGCCGCGATCCGGGAGCACGGTGTGTTCGGGGTGCACCTGCTGAGGGAGGAACAGCACGAACTCGCCGCCCGGTTCGCCTCGCCCGCCGTCACCGCCGCCGGACGCTTCGCCGGAACGGAGCCGGCCGAGGTCCTCGGCGTCCCCGTGCTCCCCGGGGTGCTCGCCTGGTCCGTGTGCCTGCTGGAGGACGTCCGAGGCTACGGCGACCACCAGGTGGTCGTGGGCCGGCTCGCCGCCGTGCACGTGGGCGGCGGCCGCCCCCTCCTCTGGCACGACCGCACGTTCCGGTCCCTCGGGGAGCGGACGCTCCCCGCCCCGGACAGCACCGCATGACCGGACCCGCCGCCGGTACGTCGTGCTGGGAACCGGCGGAGGTGCCGCCGGTTCCCCCGCTGCAGGGCATCGTCACCGCCGACGTCGCCGTGGTCGGCGCGGGCCTGGCCGGGCTGGCCTGCGCCCACCACCTCACCGAACGCGCCCCCGGCCTCGACGTCGCCGTCATCGACGCGCGGCGCCCCGCCGCCGGGGCCAGCGGGCGCGGCACCGGACTGCTCGGCCCGCGCGCCGGGCCGCCCGTCGACCGGGCCCTGCGGCGGTACGGGCCGCGCGACGCCCGCCGTATGCACCTGGCGAGCGAACGGGCCGTGCGGGCCGTCCTCGACCTGTGCGAGCGGCTCGACGCGCCGTGCGCACCGCGCCCCGGACCGCAGATCATGGCGGCGCGCTCGCCGTCCGGGCTCGTCGCGCTGTCCCGGCAGGCCCGCGCGTACCGCACGCTCGGCCTGGACGTGCCGGTGCTGACCGGGCCGGCCGTCCGCGCCCGGGTCGGCGTGCCGTACGCGGCGGGCCTGCTGCACCGTACCGCCGCCACCCTGGACCCTGCCGCCCTGACCTGCGCGATCGCCCGTGCCTGTGCCACCAAGGGCGTGCGGTTCTACGGGGACAGCCCGCTGTGCGCGGTACACCCCGGCGACCTCACCGGACCCGAACTCGTCTTTCCGCACGGCCGGCTGTACGCCCGGCAGGCCGTCCTCGCCGTCAACTCCGCGGCCGGACAGCTCGGCCTCCCCGTCGGCACGGTCCTGCCGCTGGAGGTGTACGCCCTGTCCACCGCGCCCCTGAGCGGCGACGCCCGGGACGCGCTCGGCCACGGCACCGGGCACGCCCTGGTCGACGCGCTGCCGCTCGCCCCGTACTTCCGGCTGCTCCCCGACGGGGGGCTCGTCGCGGGCGGCGGAACCGCCGTCGCCCCGGCCGGACTCGCCCCGCCCCGGCTCCAGGCCGGCCGGGAACGGGCCTGGGCCTGGCTGGAGCGGTGGATGCGGTCGCTGCACCCGCACCTGCTCGACGTGCGCGTCACGCACCGCTGGTCCGGCCGCATCGGCGTCACCGCGGACGGCCTCCCGGTCGTCGGACCGGTCCGCGGGCTGTCCGACGTCTGGTACATCGGCGGCTGCAACGGCCACGGGCTCGCGATGTCGGCGGCCCACGGCGCGTACGTGGCCCGAGCCCTGCTCGGCGAACCCGCCGCCTGCGACGCCGACACCCTCCCCTGGCACCGCTCCGCCGCGCCCCGTTTCCCGGCCGGGGGCCCGGCGCTCCCACTCCTGCGGGCGTACACGGACATACTGGGACGGTTCACCCGGAGGGTGTGCTGAGCGGACGCCCGACGGCCGTACGGGAGAGCACCCCGCCGCCCTCCCGCGCGACCCGCCTCCCACCCCGACACCTCGACAGGAAGGCTCGCCATGCCACCTCACCCCGGTACCGGGGGCGGCACGCCGCCGGCCCTGGACATGGGCACCGCGGATCTCGCCTACCTGCGGGCCACCGGCGGCACGCCGCTGCCGCTCGCGTTCGTGTTCCGGTTCGACGGGCGGGCCCCCACCCTGGACGCCGTACGCGCGCGGGTGGCCGAACGCGCGCCCCACGTCCCGGCGTTGCGGTACCGCCTCGCACGGGACCGCGGCCAGGCATGCCGGGAGGACCGGCTCTCCGTGGAGCGGCACGTGCACGAGGCGCGGCTGCCCGAGGACACCGACGGCGCCGGGGCGGCCCGGCTGATGCTGCGCCGGCCCATGGGCGGGGACGACCGGCCGCCCTGGGACGTGTGGCTCGTGCACGGCCCGGACGGCGGCCACAGCCTGTGCTACCGCACGGACCACACCTTCCAGGACGGGGTCGGCGCCGCCCACACCGCGCGCGCCCTCCTCGACGACCACGCGTACGGCGGCGGCCCGGCGGCCCGCCCCAGGGCCCGCCCCACCCTCACGGGCCTCGCCGACACCCTCGCCGACGTGGCCGGCACCTTCCGCGCACCGGCCGCCAAGCCGGGCTTCGACGGCCCTTTCGGCGGACGCCCCGGCGTCTGCCAGGCGGAGATCCCGCTGGCGCGGCTGCGGACCGTGGGCCGGGCGAACGACGCCACCGTCAACGACGTCTACCTCGCCGCCCTGGCACACGCCGTGCACGTCTGGCACATGAAGGAGACCGGCACGGCGCATCCCCCGCTGCCCGTGGCGGTCCCCATGTCGGTCCGCGCGCCCGGCGAGGAGCACGCCCCCGGTAACCACATGGTCACCGCCCGCCTCCTGCTGCCCTGCGACGTACCCTCCCCCCGCGACGCGCTCACCCGGATCACCGCGGCCACGGGCCGGCTGCGCCGCACCCGGCGCCGGGACGCCGTGCGCCTGCTGTTGGACGCCACCCCGAGGGCGCTCGGCGCGCGGCTCGGCACCCGGCTGGTGAACGGCACGGTCGTCGCGGGTCCGGCCAGCAGCGTCGACTTCGGCACGGCCCTCGTCCACGGCGGCGCGCCCTCCCGCCGCGCCGCCGTCTTCTCGGGTCTCACCGCGGGCATCCGCTTCCTGACGACGCTGACCGGCCAGCACGACGCGGCCTGCCTGACCGTCGTCCACGACGAGACGCTTTCGGCCCTCGACGAGATCCCGGAACTGTGGCTCGCGGCGGTGTGGGAACTGGAGCGGGACTAGCGCGTGCCGCGGGGCTCCTCGCTGGCCCGCGGCGCCGGCTGCGGCACCTCGCGGCGTCGCCGCACCATGCGCGTACGCCCGGTGCGCGGGTCTCGTGCTCCGCCCGGCGACGCACCGCGTGCGACGCCGCGGCCCGGTCCCCGGAGATCCGGACGCCCCGGCCCGGCTTGGCGGCGCGAGGGCGGGGAGGGGGTGCCCGGGCCCGGGCACCCCCTCCCCGCCGTTCCACACGTCCTCAGGGCCGCCGCCGCTCCTCCCGCACCGTCCCCGTGGTCAGGAACACGCACCGGGCCGCCGCCTCGGTGAGCAGCGGCAGATACGGCGACAGCCGTTCGACGGCGTACGGCAGGGTGAACAGGTCGGCCACCTCCGCGTCCCAGTGGTGCTGGAGCCACCAGCGGTGCGGCTC
>DASTDN010000168.1:0-2598 GCA_035710365.1 Streptomyces sp.
GCGGGCCTTGCTCTTGTGGGGGACCATTGCGGAGTATGCGAGTGGGGACCGGGGCCCCCGTGCCGGCATCGGCAGGGGCGGACCGCTACCCGGAGTACACATCAGGAGACAGCGATGTCCCACCAGGCTCATCAGGCTGACTCGGCCCACCACGCCGACCAGGGTCAGGAGCCCGAGACCCCGCATCTCGACTTCGCCGGTACGACACCGTACGAGGACTACGTCAGGGCGGACGTGCTCACGCACCTCCAGGAGCTTGCCTCCGACGACCCCGGGGAGATGGTCTTCCTGGTCACGTCCCAGGTCATGGAGCTGTGGTTCACCGTGATCGTCCACGAGTGGGAGACCGCCGCGGGCGCCCTGCGCAAGGACGACGTGCCCACCGCGATCGCCGCGCTGAAGCGTTCCGTCCGCGAGCTGGAGGCGCTGAACGCGTCGTGGACGCCGCTCGCGCAGCTCACCCCGGCACAGTTCAACTCGTACCGTTCCTCGCTCGGCGAGGGCTCCGGCTTCCAGTCGGCGATGTACCGCCGTCTGGAGTTCCTGCTCGGCGAGAAGTCCGCGTCCATGCTGGTCCCGCACAAGGGCTCGCCGCGCGCCCACGCGGAGCTGGAGAAGGCGCTGCACGAGCCGAGCCTGTACGACGACGTCGTGCGGCTGCTGGCCCGCCGCGGGTACGCCGTCCCGGACGCCGTGCTGCACCGCGACATGTCCCGGCGCTACGAGGCGTCGCCCGAGGTGGAGGCCGCCTGGACGGCCGTCTACTCCGGCGACCCGGACGCGGATCTCGCCCGTCTGGGCGAGGCGCTGACGAACGTGGCGGAGCTGGTGTGGCGCTGGCGCAACGACCACCTGGTGGCCACCCGCCGCGCCATGGGCGCCAAGGCCGGTACGGGCGGCTCCGCCGGGGTGGCGTGGCTGGAGAAGCGGGCCCAGAAGAACGTGTTCCCGGAACTGTGGACGGCGCGGTCGTATGTTTGAGCCCGTGACTGACCCCGTGAACGCGCCCGCCACCGGCCCCGTGACCGACCTCGCCCCGGAAGCCAAGGAGCGCGACGCGGCCGACGCGCTGGCCGCGCTGCGCACCCGGTTCGTGCTGGACGACACCGTCTACCTGGACGGCAACTCGCTGGGCGCGCTGCCCGCCGCCGTGCCCGACCGGGTCGCGGACGTCGTCCGCCGCCAGTGGGGCGAGCTGCGCATCCGGTCCTGGGAGGTGGGCGGCTGGTGGACGGCGCCGGAGCGGATCGGCGACCGGCTCGCCCCGCTCGTCGGCGCCGCGCCGGGCCAGATCGTCGTCGGCGACTCGACCAGCGTGAACGTCTTCAAGGCGGTGGTGGGCGCGGTGCGCCTGGCCGGCGACGGGCGGGACGAGATCCTGGTCGACGCGGCGACGTTCCCGACGGACGGGTACATCGCCGAGTCGGCGGCCAGGATGACGGGCCGCACGCTGCGTCCCGTGCTGCCCTCCGAGGTCCCGGCGGCCCTGAGCGAGCGCACGGCGGCCGTCCTGCTGAACCACGTCGACTACCGCACCGGCCGCCTGCACGACCTGCCGGGACTGACGGCCGCCGTGCACGAGGCGGGCGCGTACGCCGTGTGGGACCTGTGCCACAGCGCGGGCGCCCTGCCGGTGGGTCTCGACGAGCACGGCGTGGACCTGGCGGTGGGCTGCACGTACAAGTACCTGAACGGCGGGCCGGGCTCCCCGGCCTTCCTGTACGTGCGGCACGGCCTCCAGGAACGTTTCGACTCGCCGCTGCCCGGCTGGACCTCGCACGTCGAGCCCTTCGGGATGCGCCCCGAGTACGAGCCGGTGGAGGGCGCGCGGCGCGGCCGGGTCGGCACGCCGGACATCCTGTCCATGCTGGCCCTGGAGGCGGCCCTGGAGGTGTGGGACGGCGTCGCCGTCGAGGAGGTGCGCGGCAAGTCCCTCGCCCTGACGGACTTCTTCCTGGAGTGCGTCGCCGCGTACGTCCCCGAGGGACGCGTCGAGTGCGTGACACCGCTCGCGCACGCGGAACGCGGCAGCCAGGTCGCGCTGCGCTGCGAGGGCGCGGGCGAGGCGATGCGGCGCCTGATCGAGCGGGGCGTGGTCGGCGACCACCGCCCGCCGGACGTCCTGCGCTTCGGCTTCACCCCGCTGTACGTCGGCTTCGCGGACGTGGAGCGGGCGGCGCGGACGCTGGGGGAGGTGCTGGCCGGACGACCGTGAGGCGGCGGGCCCCGGCGGCCGCCACCGGGGTGGGCACCGCCGCGGGTGCGTCGCGGTGCCCGGCGGGCGACGCCCCGGTGCCGGTGCGGTCCGGCGGCGGCCACGGGCTCCGCCACGCGGGGTGCGGCCGGCGAGGCCCCGGACCCCGCGTGCGCGGTGTCCGGGGGACGGGGCGCCGGAGTCCGACGGCCGCCGTCCCGCCGTGCCCCGCCGGGTGCGGCGGAGCACGGGACGACAGGGCGGGACCCGCCGGCCGCCGTCCGGGCTACGTCCCGCCGGGCGGGGCGGGGGCGACGAACACCCCCGCCTTCGCGGCGGCGTGGGCGGCGCGGGCCGCCCGGTCCACGGCGGGCGGGTCCGGGGCCTCACCGGTCGTCAGCAGC
>DASTDN010000169.1:0-6075 GCA_035710365.1 Streptomyces sp.
CGGCCCAGGCCGGCGGCCGGCTGGGGCTCGCCGAAGCGGGAGGCCATGGACTCCGAGGTGTACTCGCCCTCCAGGGGAGCCTCGGACTCGGTGGTGTAGCTGTCGATGTCGACGGTCTCGTCGAGCGGCTGCTCGGCAGTGGTCTCGGCCACGATTCTCCTCAGATTCTGTTCAGTCTTAGGGGGTGGCCGGACTTACTGCGCGACCTGGGTGATCTCGAACGGCACCGGCTGCTGCGCAGCGTGCGGGTGCTGGTCACCCTTGTAGACCTTCAGCTTCGTGAGCATCTGACGGCCCAGAGTGTTCTTGGGGAGCATGCCCTTGACGGCCTTCTCGATGGCCTTCTCGGGGTTCTTGTCGAGCAGCTCGTCGTAACGGACGGAGCGCAGACCACCCGGGTAACCCGAGTGGCGGTACGCCATCTTCTGGGTCCGCTTGTTGCCGGAGAGGTGCACCTTGTCGGCGTTGATGATGATGACGAAGTCACCAGCGTCGACGTGCGGCGCGTAGATCGGCTTGTGCTTGCCCCGCAGAAGGGTGGCGGCGGTGGTGGCGAGACGGCCCAGGACGATGTCCTGAGCGTCGATGACGTGCCACTGGCGCGTCACATCGCCGGGCTTGGGGCTGTACGTACGCACGGTTCGTAGCCTTCGCTTCGAGTGAATGGTCCTGACAAGGTCACCGAAACGATCACGACAGCCTTGACCGCACGGCGGCGACGCATACCGCATACATGGGGTCGCTGGTCATCGGCCCGGTGGACCGGTGTAAGGGCCCGTCCCGTGAGAATGAGCAAGCCAATACACAACGAACATGCAGGATAGCCGGGCTGCCCCGGACGGGTCAAAACGATCGTTCCCGCCGAACGCCTGGCTCCTGCCTCCCCCAGCGTACGCGACGCCCCGGCCCCGCCCCCTCACCGTCCGGCCCGGCGGGCGGGGGCGCGAGCGCGTGCCGCATGAGCGTGAGGGCGAGCGCGCAGAGCGTGAGGGCGTCCACGAAGGCCCGCCGACGGTCCCCCTCCAGGTAGGGCCAGGCGGGCCCCGGCAACTGCGGCACCAGGGCCAGCCAGAACCAGGGGTCGCGGGCGACGGCCCCCGCGTAAGGCAGCCCGGCGAGCAGGACCGGCACGACCACCACGAGGTAGTGGTCGTACGACGGCCGGGACACCAGGAACGCCGACAGCATCAGGGTCGCGGCCGTCTCGGCGAGCCGCCGCGGCCCGGGGTCGCCGCGCCGCCACCGCAGGTACGCGCACAGCACCCCGGCGCAGGCCGCCGCCAGCGCGACCGCGAGGGCCAGCGGCCGGGGCACGCCCAGGCGGGGCAGCACGGCCGCGGGCGAGGCCTCGTAGAGACGGACGAAGCCATCGTCGCCGCTGAGCAGGAAGGGCAGGGTGCGGGTGAGGAAGCCCGCCGGGTCCGGCATGAGCGCCGCGGCCGACACCGACACGGCGGCGGGCAGCAGCACCAGCACGGCCAGCGCCCGCCACCGCCGCGCGAACAGGAACAGCAGCGCCAGCGGCGCCAGCAGCGGCTTCAGCGCCACGGCCGCCCCCGCCACCGCGCCCGCCGCCACCCACCGGCCGCGGCCCGCCAGCAGCAGGCAGAGCGGCAGCGCCAGGGCCGCGGTCGCCGTCCAGTTGCCCAGCAGCACCAGATGCTCGAACGGCGCGAAGCCCACCGCGAGGAAACCGAGCCCGAGCACGGCCAGCCGGCTGCGCGCCGGCACCCCGTACAGGTGCAGGGCGCAGGTCCAGCCGAGCACCAGCAGGACCGTCACCCCTCCGGGTGCCAGCAGGCGCAGCGCGTCCTGCGGCAGCAGCGCCTGCGGCACGGCGGCCAGCACCGCGCCCGGCAGGTACAGGAAGTGCGGATCGTCGTACGGGGAGCCGCCGTGCAGCCAGGTGCGGGCGGCCTCCACGACGATGGCGTTGTCCATGCCGCCCGCCTCGCGCAGCCGTACCGTCCGGGCGGCGAGCGCGGCGAGCACCACGGCCGCCCCGGTCCACAGCCGCACCCCGGCAGGACGCACCAACCACCCGGAGATGCCGCTTTTGTCTGTCCACATGGGCAGAACGCTAGGCTCCGCACGGCCCGTCGGGGCGGAACAGCGCGCCCGGCGCCCCGTCTAAGATGCGCCCCATGAGCTATGGGCAGGGGGGTCCCCAGGATCAGTGGGATCCCTGGAAACCGCATTCTCAGCAGCCCTGGAACAGCGGCGGCGACGGCACCCCGGACTGGGCGGCCCTCGCCGAGGCCTCCGAGGCCCGCGCCAGGCGGCGCCGGCTGCTGCTCATCGGCGGCGGCGTGCTCGCCACCGTCGCGACGGGTGCCGCCGTCGCGGTGGCCGTCGTCTCGGCGAACGGCGGCGACAAGCCGGACGAGTCGGCCTCGCGGCTGCCCACGGCCGACATCCCGAGCAAGAGCGCCGCCGCGCCCTCCTTCGACCCGACGACGGCTCCTCCCCCGCTGGACCCGAAGGACTTCGTCTCCAGCAAGAAGAAGGACAGGGCCCCGCTCGGCCCGGAGACCCTCTTCCCGGGCACCCGGCTGACCATGGGCGAGACCGTCTACGAGAAGGGCCCGACGGCGGACGCCGGGAACTGCTCGACGGCCGCGCAGGGCACCCTGCCCAAGGTCCTCACCGGGAACGACTGCACCCGCCTGATGCGCGTCACCTACACCCGGGGCGGCATCGCCGTGACCGTCGGCGTCGCCGTCTTCGACACCGAGGCGCAGGCACTGAGGGCGAAGCGGCAGGCGGACACCAAGAGCATCGTCCGGTCCCTGTCCGGCGACGGCGTCACGGCGTTCTGCACCGGCGCGGTGTGCCGCTCCACCACCAACTCCTACGGCCGCTACGCCTACTTCACCATCGCCGGCTACACCAGCGGCAAGGACGTCACCGAGAAGAACACCGAGGTCTTCGCATCGGGCGACGACCTCGCCGAGTTCGCCTTCCGCCAGATCCGCCGCCGCGGCGAGGCCCAGGCCTCGGCCGCGGCGAACGAATAGCGCTCCGGCCGGCTCAGCAACAGCCGGCCGCGGGCAGCGACCGCTTGTTGCGGGCCTCCCGGCTGCGCGCCGCGAGCAGCTCGTCGGCCGGGTAGCCGACCTCCTCCAGCGTCAGCCCGTGCGGCCGTACGACGTGCACGGCGGAGTCCCGCACACCCGCGGCGAGCACCTTGCCCGGCCAGTCCGGCGGCCGGTGCCCGTCCCCGACGAACAGCAGCGCCCCGATCAGCGAACGCACCATGTTGTGGCAGAAGGCGTCGGCCCGCACGGTCGCCGTGATGATCCCGTCGTCCCCGCGCACCAGGCTCAGCTCCCGCAGCGCCCGGATCGTGGTCGCGCCCTCCCGCTTCTTGCAGTAGGCGGCGAAGTCGTGCTCGCCGAGCAGGCGCCCGGCGGCCTCGTTCATGGCGTCGACGTCGAGCGGCCAGTCGTGCCACAAAACGTGCCCGCGCAGCAGCGGGTCGACGCCCCCGGGCTCGTCGGTGACGCGGTAGGCATAGCGCCGCCAGATCGCGGAGAACCGGGCGTCGAAGCCCGCCGGAGCCTCGGTGAGCGACCAGATCCGCACGTCCCGCGGCAGCCGCCCCGCCAGCCGCTTCAGCAGCTTCTCCCGGTGCTCGGCCCACAGCCCAACGGGAAGGTCCACGTGTGCCACCTGCCCGCGCGCATGCACCCCGGCGTCGGTCCGCCCGGCCACGGTCAGCTCGTACGTCGTCTCCCCGGACCGGGTCACGGTGCGCAGCGCGTCCTCGATCTCGCCCTGCACCGTCCGGCGGCCCCCGGCCTGCTTGGCCCACCCGGAGAACGCGGTCCCGTCGTACGAGAGGTCCATCCGCACCCGTACGGTCCCGGCCCCTGCTTCGTCACTCACCCCAGAATCCTCTCCACCGCACAAAGGCGGGCCCGCCCCTGAAAGGGAACGGACCCGCCTGCGCACCCCCGAAGGGGCGCGGGAACCGCACGGCCGGCCACGGCGAGGGCCGCGGCCGGCACCTGTGTCCCGGCGGACGCCTACGCGTCCTTGGACTCCTCGGCGGCCTCGTCGGACGTGGCCTCGACGGCCTCGTCCTTCTTGAGGGCGTCTTCCTTGACCGCGCGCTTCGTCGCGGCCTCGGCCTCGCCGGTCGCCTCCTGCGCCACCGTCAGCGCCTCGACCAGCTCGATGACAGCCATGGGCGCGTTGTCGCCACGGCGGTTACCGATCTTGGTGATACGGGTGTAGCCACCCGGACGGTTCTCGTAGCGCGGGCCGATCTCGGTGAAGAGCGTGTGGACGACGCTCTTGTCCGTGATGACCTGGAGCACCTGACGGCGGTTGTGAAGGTCGCCCTTCTTCGCCTTGGTGACCAGACGCTCCGCGTACGGGCGCAGGCGACGGGCCTTCGCCTCGGTGGTCGTGATCTTGCCGTGCTCGAAGAGCGACTTCGCGAGGTTCGCGAGCAGCAGCTTCTCGTGCGCGGCACTGCCGCCCAGACGGGCACCCTTGGTGGGCTTCGGCATGGTGTATCTCCTAGGTGTCTGCCCCGGCCGTATCAGGTACCGGAGTCAGTATCCGAGCAGGCGGTTACCTGTCGGAGACCCCGCGCCCCGTGGGGGCGCGGGGAGCTGCGCGGCCGGCCGCGACGAGCCGGCCGACAGCCACGTACGGGCCAAGGGGCCCGGGCACTCAGTACTGCTCGGTCTCCACGAAGCCCGCGTCCGCGTCGTCGTCCGCGCCGAAGGCGTCCGCGGCGGCGGTGGGGTCGAACCCGGGAGGCGAGTCCTTCAGCGCGAGGCCCATGCCGGCGAGCTTGGCCTTGACCTCGTCGATGGACTTCGCACCGAAGTTGCGGATGTCGAGCAGGTCCGCCTCGGAGCGGGCGACGAGCTCACCCACGGAGTGGATGCCCTCACGCTTGAGGCAGTTGTACGACCGAACGGTGAGCTCCAGCTCCTCGATCGGCAGGGCCAGGTCCGCCGCCAGCGCGGCGTCCGTCGGCGACGGGCCCATGTCGATGCCCTCGGCGTCGACGTTGAGCTCACGGGCCAGACCGAACAGCTCGACCAGGGTCTTGCCGGCGGACGCCATGGCGTCGCGCGGGCGCATGGCCTGCTTGGTCTCGACGTCGACGATCAGCTTGTCGAAGTCGGTGCGCTGCTCGACACGGGTGGCCTCGACCTTGTACGTGACCTTGAGAACCGGCGAGTAGATCGAGTCGACCGGGATACGGCCGATCTCCTGGCCCACCTGCTTGTTCTGCACGGCGGAGACGTAGCCGCGACCGCGCTCGACGGTCAGCTCCATCTCCAGCTTGCCCTTGCCGTTGAGCGTGGCGAGGACGAGGTCGGGGTTGTGCACCTCGACACCGGCCGGGGGCGCGATGTCGGCGGCGGTGACCAGACCCGGGCCCTGCTTGCGCAGGTACATCACGACCGGCTCGTCGTGCTCCGAGGAGACGACGAGCTGCTTGATGTTGAGGATCAGGTCGGTGACGTCCTCCTTGACGCCCGGCACGGTGGTGAACTCGTGCAGGACACCGTCGATGCGGATGCTGGTGACGGCGGCACCGGGGATCGACGACAGGAGGGTGCGGCGGAGCGAGTTGCCGAGGGTGTAGCCGAAGCCCGGCTCCAGCGGCTCGATCACGAACCGGGAGCGGAATTCGTCGACGACCTCTTCGGTCAACGAGGGACGCTGAGCGATCAGCATGTGGGGATCAGATCCTTCTTTCGTGGACGCCCGCTATTTGACGCCCGACGGAACCGCACCGTGACAAGTACGGGTACTGCAAGGGTACGGGCGGCACGGCCCCTTTACGGTGCCGTACCGCCCGAAAATCACAGCCTGTGACGCGACGTACGTCAGACGCGACGGCGCTTCGGCGGGCGGCAGCCGTTGTGCGGGGTCGGCGTGACGTCCTGGATCGAGCCGACCTCCAGGCCGGTCGCCTGCAGGGAGCGGATGGCGGTCTCACGACCGGAACCCGGGCCCTTGACGAAGACGTCGACCTTGCGCATGCCGTGCTCCTGCGCGCGGCGGGCGGCCGACTCGGCGGCCATCTGCGCGGCGAACGGCGTG
>DASTDN010000170.1:0-4384 GCA_035710365.1 Streptomyces sp.
GGGCGACGGGCGACGGGCGACGGGCGACGGGCGACGGGCGACGGGCGACGGGCGACGGGCGACGGGCGACGGGCGACGGGCGACGGGCGACGGGCGACGGGAACGCGTACCGCCCTCGCACGGCGCGTGCAACGTGTGAGGCGCGTGCACCGTGAGAGGTGTGCAGGACCAGCGTCCACCTCCTTCGGCCCTCGCGCAGCCCGAAGGGCCGGGGAGAACCCGAAGGGCCGGGGAGAAGCCGGGGCGGAGAGCCGGGCCGGGGCGGGAGCCGGGGCGGAGCGCCGGGTCGGGGCCGCGGTCCGCCCCCACCCTGCCGTTCCGGCGGTTTCCGCGGCCCGGGCAGCCGTGGCGGGCCGCGGGTGGGTGTGGTCTGCTGGGAGGAGACGGGAAGGACTCCGGAAAGGCGCGGAGAAGCGGCCTCGAGCCGTGCACCGCGCAATCAGGATCCGCGAGAAGTGGATGGGTCCTTCCCGCCGTGGAGCCGCGTGCCGCTCGCGCGGCGGATCAGACGCCGGCGGCTCCCGTCCGCCGGGGTCGCGACGCCCGCTGCGGCAGCGTCCCCGGGTGGTCGCCGCCGCGGGCCAGGGCGTCCAGGTGGGCCCGGACGTACGGCACGGCGACTCTCTGCAGTTCCACCTCCCCGTCGACGAACGCCGGGTGGATGTTCACCTCGAAGACGACCCCGCCGTTCTCGGGCACCAGGTCGACTCCGGCGAACGGCAGACCGACGGAAGCGGTGGCGGCGATGGCGAGCGAGGCCAGGCGGGGCGACAGGTCGGCGGGGTCGAGATGGACGGGGGTGGCGCCCCGGCTGGTGTTGCAGGGGGTGTCGGGCGAGGGCTGGATGTGTTCGCGGGCGTGGATGACGCGGCCGTGCAGGACGAAGACCCGGAACTGGTGGCGGGAACCGTCGGCGGTGATGTTCCCGGCGTCCCGCGACAGCATCCAGTCGGTACCGCCGGCGGCGTACGCCTCGGCGGCCAGGCGCAGGGTCTCGTTGGTGGTGACGTGGAAGGTCTCGTCGCCCCCGGTGCCGGACACGGGCCTGGCCCAGGCGTCGCCGCCGAGCTTGTCGAGGGCGGCCTCGGCCTCCTCCGGGCTGGGCCGGGACAGGACGACGGTCTCCATCTGGGCGATGCCGTCCCGCTGGAAGCGTTCGACGGTCAGGTTCTTCTCGGTGGCCGTCCGCCAGGCCTCCGGGCCGGCGTCGAGCGTGACCACGCCGGGCCGGTGCAGGACGTTCTGGAACGCGGCGAGTTCGGCCCGGCGGTGCGGCGGGATCTCGTACAGCAGGACGATGTCCGGCCTGAAGTCGAGTCCCTCCTCGGGGACGTGCAGCCGTAACCCGTTCTCCTCGGGGACGGCGCGGCCGGACCCGCCGTCGGCGAAGTGCCGGGCGGCGACACGGACCGGCGGGGCGCCGGTGAGCAGTTCCACTGCCTGGGCGAGGTATTCCCGGCAGCCTTCGGACGACGTGGGGTCCGCGATCAGGGCGATGCACGGTAGGGACACAGGAGCCTCCAGCGAAGATCGACGCGCAGCGGCCGCGCCCTGGGTGACGTGGCCCGAGCGACTCACGGGTGGTGCGTCTCGCGCAGGCCTGTCATGGGCCTGTCATCCGCGGGAGGCTTCACCATAAACGCCCCGTAAGGGTGCTGCCAGGGCGCACGGAGGGCGGCAACCCCGCTCCCGTCCGATGCGCCGGTCCGCCCTGCCCGTGCGCCCCTGTGGCACCACCGTGAGCGGGGCGAATTCCAGCCGGGGAAGGGCAGTCGTCAGCCGACGGGGGGATGTGAAGGCCCCTCCTCGTCGGAGGCCGGGGCGAGTGGTTCGCCTCCGGCCTCGTTGAAGGCCGTGAGCGCGTCGATGAGCGCCGCGCGCTGTTCCGGTGCCAGGCGTGCCACGATCGAGGCGATCTCGGCGCGGCGCCGGGCGGTGACCTCCTCGACCGTGCGCCGCCCCTCGTCGGTGAGCCGCAGCAGGGTCTCTCTCCGGTTGCCCGGGTTGGGCCGCCGGTCCGCGAGCCCGGCCGTGATCAGCCGGTCCACCATCCGCATCGCCGTGGACGGCGCCACCCGGAGCTGGTCGGCGAGCGTGACCAGGTTGGTGGCGCCCCGGGTCGCCAGCACCACCAGCATCCGGAGCTGCGGCAGGGTCACCCGCTCCTCGGCCTCACCGAGGGACCGCGCGGACACCGCCAGCAGCAGCCGGGAGGCCGTCAGCACGGCCCGGGCCACCGCGTCGACGTCGTCCACGGCCCCGGCCTCGTCCCACACCGCCGCGTCGTCGGGCGCCCCCGCTTCGGGCACCGCTCGCGCATCGTGCACTGCTCTCGTGGGGTCCACGCGCTCCGGCATGTGCTCTTTCTACCGCGCCGCCGCCACCGGACCCCCCGGGGGCCGGTCCCACGCCCGCCAGGGCCACCTCCGTCCCGGTCCGGAGCGGGGGCGGGGGCGGGACGGGGGCGGGGGCGGGACGGGGGCGGAGTGTGGCCCGGGGTGGGCCGAGGCAAGGGCCGGGGTGGGGCCGGAGCGACCATGGGTGGGCCCAGGCAGGGTCGGGGTGAGGCCGAGACAGGGCCGGGGGCCGGGACGGGCCGAGGCGGAGCCGGTGTGGCGCCGGTGTGGAGCCAGAGCGTGGCCAGGACGGAACCGGGAACCGGGGCGGGGCCGGGGCGGGCCGGGGCCGGGGCGGAATCCGGCCGCTCCCCGCCCACCGTGCCGGGAACCCCGTACCCTGCCCCCCACCCCGTCCCCGTCGCCTACCCTCGTTGCGTACGCGGCCGCTTCGAGGAGGTTGACGGTGCCGGTGTTCGGGAGGGGCACGCGGTTGCTCGCGGGCGGCATGGCCGCCGCCTGGCTGCTGCTCGCCGGCCCCAGCGCACCGAGCGGCGCCCTCCCCGGCGGCTCGCCGCCCGCCGAAGCCGCGCGGGACGTCGTGGAGAACCGGGTCCTGACCTGGAATCTCTGCAACCCCTGCGACGAGAGCAACGTCGACCGCGCCGCGGAGATCGCCGCGCTCGCACCCCAGGTCATCGGCCTGCAAGAGGCGTGCGTGCGGGACGTCGACCGGATCCGGGAGTACCTGGAGCGCCTCCACGGGCTCGTCTACCACGTCGAGTACGGCACGGTCCTGCGCAACTGGGGCCGCTGCGGAGGCGCGCCGTGGAAGCCGGGAGGCTACGGCCAGGCGATCCTCTCCGCGGCGCCGCTTGAGGACCCCGTCCTCGTGGAGTATCCCGACGGCGGGTCCGAGGACCGCGGGTACCTGGCCGTCACCACCACCGTGGGCGACCGGTCCGTGCGGGTCTTCAACACACACCTCGCCCAACGGCGCCAGGAGACGGTCCGGGCGGGCCAGACGCGCGTCCTCGCCGCGGCGGTCGCCCGGCACGACCGCGCCGTCGTGATCGGCGACTTCAACGCCGTACCGGACGCTCCCGAACTCTCCCGCATGTGGGCGCTGGGGGCGGACGCGAACCCCGCGTGCCATCCCCTGCCCGGCGCCGGCTGCGGGCCGACCACCGACTGGCAGAGCAGGTTCGACTACGTCTTCCTGCGCGGCATCGCCCCGCTCGCCCCTCACGTGCGGCCGACCCCGCACTCGGACCACCATCTGGTGTACGCCGACCTGGCCCCGTCACCCGCGGCCGGCTGAGGCCCGCTCACCCGCTCCGACCAGGCGTTCCAGGCGTTCGCACCACCTCACTCCGGGGCGCCGGGAGCGGGGTGCTTTGCAGGGTCCGGCAAGGCCCGTCGCCTTCTGGACGGGCGGGCCGACATCCCCCACCATGGTTGTCATGACCACGACTCGAAAGTTGGCTCTTGCCCTGTCCGTGACCGCAGCCCTCACCCTGACCGGCACCGGCGCCGCGCACGCCGACCCGGTGGTGCCGGACCACGCGGTCATCGTGTGCGAAAGCGCGAGCTTCTACTCGAACTACGACAGTTCGTCCGGCCCGGTCGGCCTGAAGCGGATCCTCTACAAGGGCGACAAGGTCGGGCACACCCGCGGTGCCCACCCGGTCTACAACGGCTGGGCCGCCACCTTCGACTTCGGCCCCAACGACTGGGGCTTCGTCCGGTACGAGTGCCTCGGCGGCTGGGGCTCCTGGTAACCGAGCAGCACGCCCCGCCTCACGCGCGGCACGGCCCGTACGCCCCCACACACGGCCGGTGAAGCCCCGCCCCCCACGGCCCGTGGACCGACGTGGACCGACGTGGACCGGCGCCACCCTCACCACCACGACCTGATGCACGACGAGACGACGGAGGGGACACCTCATGACCCGCACGAGCAGGCTCACCACCCTTGCCCTGGCTGTCACCGCGCTCACCGCCATCGCCACCGGCCCCGCCAGCTCCGCCGACGGCACGGTCGGCGT
>DASTDN010000171.1:0-14626 GCA_035710365.1 Streptomyces sp.
CTCCGGGGCGACGTAGGCGGGTGTGCCGACGAACTCGCTGGTGCGGGTCAGGCCCGGGGAGTCGGCGAGGCGGGCGATGCCGAAGTCGGTCAGCAGCGGGTGCATCTGCCCGCCGTCCTGGCGGAGCAGGACGTTGGCCGGTTTCAGGTCGCGGTGCACGACGCCGTCGGCGTGGCTCGCGGCCAGCGCGTCGGCGATCTGGGCGGTGATCAGGGCCGCGCCGACCGGGGTGAGGGGGCCGTTCTCGCGGAGGTGGCGGTGCAGGTCGGGGCCGTCGACCAGGTCCATGACGAGGGCCAGCAGATCGCCCTCGACGACAAGGTCGCGGACCCGCACGATGTTCGGGTGGGTCAGGCGGAGCAGCACGGACCGCTCCCGCAGGAACCGCATGACGACGTCGGCGTCGTTCGCGAGCTCCTCCTTGAGGACCTTGATCGCGACGGTCTCCCCGGGCTGGCCCGCGACGGCCGCCTCGGCGCCCGCCGTCTCCCGCTGGCGGGCCCGCCACACGGTCCCCGTCGCGCCACGTCCGAGCGGCTCCTCGAGGAAGTACTTGCTGCCTACCGGCCGCACGTCATGCGCTCCCTGCTGCTTGCTTGGCTGGCCCGGGTAGCCGTTCTCGGCAGCGCCGGGGGGTCTTCGGACCAACTGTAGTGCCGAGGAGTCGGGCACCGGGGTGTCCGTGCCGGGGCGCCCGTCCGTTCACGTTCGAAGGAAAGACGCATCACTCGATCCGTTGGTTGCCGCAGGCCGACGTGACCGATCTCAAGTGGATGTCAAACGGTCACCGGTACGGCAATAGTCAGGCATTTTTACGGGCAGAGCCGACCATTCAAGATCATTTGCTGAAGGAGGACGGGCGCGCCGCCGGTGGCAGGTGCGAGGATGCCTTCTCGTACTGGCCGACGTGCTCGTGGGCGGGGCGGGGATAGTCCGCGGTGGGGGACCGCGGTCGGTTTCGGACCCTGTCGCGCGGGTGCCCGCGCGAAGGGACCGCTGACGGCGATGCAGATCCGGCTGACCGTCGTAGACCCGCTGGGCCCGCCCCCCTCCCCCACGGCGCGGGCCCGTGCCGCGAGCTGCGACGTCCTGGTCACCGCCCCCGCCGGGACGGCGCTGGCGGCCGTGTCCTCGGCCCTCGCCTCGGCGGTCCCGGGCGGCGACGGGCCCGCGGTGCTGTACGCCGCCGGACAGCGGCTCGACGCCCAGCGCTGCACGCTCGGGGAGCCCCCGCTGATCGACGGCGCGGTGCTCTCGGTGGGCGCGCCCCTGGAGCCGGAGGCGCATCCCGAGCTGGACGACGCGCCCGTCCAACTGCACGTGGTCGCGGGTCCCGACGCGGGCGGCGTCCATCTGCTGCACGGCGGCGAGATCCGCGTCGGGCGGTCCGACGACGCGGACGTCCCGCTGGACGACCCGGACGTCTCGCGGCTGCACTGCGCGGTGACCGTCGCCGCCGACGGCTCCGTCGCGGTCGCCGACCTCGGCTCCACCAACGGCACGCTGCTGGACGGTTCACGGGTGACCGGCCGGCCGGTGCGGTTCGCGCCGGGCGCGCTGCTGCGGGTCGGCGAGTCCGCCCTGCGGCTCGCCCCGTGCGGCGGCCCCGGCTCCCGCGTGGAGACGACCCCGGACGGGGAAGGGCACGTGCGCGTGGCCGGGGACGGGACTGGCGGACGGCCCCCTGCCGGTGGCGGTGATCGTGCCCACGCCCGCGTGGGCGGAGCGGGGCGCCCGGGCGCGGGGAGCGGGGGCCTGCCGGGGCCGGCGGAGCACACGCACCACGCGTACGGGGAGGTGGCGGTGGCCCCGCCGGGGCCCGGTGCTCCGGCGGCTCCTGGTGCTCATGGTGCTCATGGTGCTCATGGTGGGCGGTACGGCGTGCCCGGACAGGGGCGGGCGCCCTTGGCGGAGGGGCGCGGCGGGGCGGGTGCCGCGGGTGACCGCGACGCGGCGGGGAGGATTCCGGGGGCGCGGCCGGGGCCCGGGACCGCGAGCGGTTCCGGTGCGGGCGGCGGTGACACGCACGGGGGCCGGGGCGGGGCCGCGGGGGCGGACATTCGCGGTGGCGCGGGCCCGACCGCCGACGGGCTCGGCAGCGCGGGCACGGGCCCGCAGGGTTCCGCCGGCACGGGCGCGCCCGGTGCGCACCCCGCCGGAGGGCCGGGCACCCCCGCGCCGGCCCGCGGCTCCGGCTCCGCGGGCGCGGCGGACCCGAGGGGCGGCGGCGCGGCGGGGGACGGGTACGGACGCGGCGGCGCGGGCGCGGGAGACACGTACCGGCACGGCGGCGGTACGGGCCCGGCGGAGACGTACGGTCACGGCGGTACGGGCCCGGCGGAGACGTACGGTCACGGCGGCGCGGGTGCGGGGGACACGTACGGGCGCGGTGGCGCGGAGGCGGCGGGCGCCCGCGCGCCCGGGGGCGCCGGGCGCCGGGCGGGTGACGGCCACGGGCTCGGTGACGCCCGAGCGGAGAACGGGTACGGGCACGGTGACGGTGCGGGCGCGTACGGCACCGGTGGCGCGACGGCGTACGGGGCCGGTACCGCGCGGCTCTCGTCCTCGGGTGCCGGCGGCGAGGGGTACGCGGCCGACGCGGCGTCCGGGCCCGAGGGCACACCGGTGCGCGGCGCGGACGTGCCGCAGGGAGCGCGACGGCGCGGGGGACTGTCCGCGTGGGCGCGGCGGCTGGCCGGAGGGCGGGGCGAGCAGCGCGGCGCGGACCGCGACGGGTACGACGACGGCGGTGCGGCGGCCGGGGACGCGCGGGCGGCCTCGGACGGGCCGCGCGCGCCGGAGGCCTGGCCGGACCCGGCCGCGCTGCTGCTGACGGCGCTGGGCCCCGGCCCCCGGCTGTGGGAGCGCGGGACGGGTCACCGGGAGGCGCTGACCGTGCGGCTCGGCACGGCCGACCGTGCGGCGCCCGACGGCGGGCTGCTGCCCGCGGTGCCGGTGACCGCCGGGCTGCGGGAGGCCGGCGCGCTGGGTCTGGCGGGCCCGCGCGGGCGGCTCGCGGGGCTGGCCCGCACGGTGCTGGCGCAGCTCGCCGCGCTGCACTCCCCCGAGACGCTGGAGATCGCGCTGATCTCGGCCGACCCGGCCCGCCCCCTGGCGGAACGCACGGCCGAGTGGTCCTGGCTGGGCTGGCTGCCCCACGTGCGTCCGGGGCACGGCCAGGACTGCCGTCTGCTGCTGGCCCACGACCGCGAGCAGGCCGCGGCCCGCGCAGACGAACTCCTGCGCCGCCTGGACGACCATCGGGCCGACCGGGCGGGCGGACACGGGCCGGACCACCCGACGGGCCATGCGACGGGCCCCGTGGCGGGCATACGGCAGGGCGCGACGGCGGGCACCGCGCCGCAGGCCCGCCCGCACCCCCACCAGGGCGCCCACCCGCTCGCCGCCTCCCCCGACGGCCCCGCCCCGGTCGCGTACGACGGCCCGTACGCCGTGCTCGTCGTCGACGGCGATCCCGGCGGGCCCGAGGTGCGGGACGCCGTGGCGCGGCTGGCGCTGGAGGGGCCGCGGGCCGGGATCCACGTGGTGTGTCTCGCCGAGACCGCGGCGGCCTCGCCCGTGTCGCCGGTGACGGAGACGTACGAGGCGGCCTGCGCGGTGTCCCCGGTGTTCCGCGAGTGCGGCGCGGTCGCGCTGCTCAGCGGGGACGTGGCGACGGCGCTGCGGCTGCTGCGGGTGGCCCGGGCGGGCGCGTCCGGCGGCCCCGGCGGTCCGGTCGGGCACGGCACGGTCGGCACCGTGGACGCCGTGTCCCTGCCCTGGGCCGAGCGGTTCGCGCGGGCGCTGGCGCCGCTGCGCACGGACGGCGGCACGGCGGAGCCCGCACGGGTGTCCGCGCCGCTGCCGCAGGCGGCGCGGCTCCTCGACGAACTGGGTCTGGCCCGCGCCACCCCGGCGTCCCTGATGGCCCGCTGGGCGGCGGCGGCCGACGACCCGGAGGCGCTCGGCGGACGCGCGTGCGCCGTACTGGGCGCCGGTCCGCGCGGCCCGGTCGGCGTGGACCTCGCCGCCGAGGGGCCGCATCTGCTGGTCGAGGGCCCCCCGGGCAGCGGCCGTACGGAACTGCTGCGGGCGGTGGTGGCGTCGCTGGCGGCGGCCGAGCGTCCGGACCGGCTCGGCATCGTGCTGGTCGACGGGCGGGGCACGGCCGGTGCGGGCGGCGGGCCGGGCGAGGGACTGCACGTCGCCATGGACGTCCCGCACGTCACGACGCACCTCACCGCCAACGATCCGGTGCGGATGCGGGAGTTCGCCCAGGCGCTGAGCGCGGAGCTGAAGCGGCGCGCGGAGCTGCTGGGCCGTTCCGACTTCACCGAGTGGCACACGGGCCGCGAGCTGTCGGGCCGGATGGTCGCGCAGCGCACGGCACCCGCGGCGCAGGGCGCCGCAGCCACGGCGGGCGCGGGCTCCGGTGGCGGGGAGCGGGCCGGGGATCTGGAGGGCCCGCCCAGTTCGACACTGCGGCTGCGGCCGGGCGCGGGCCGCGGGCACGCGGAGGCGGCGCCGCCGCTGCCCCGGCTGGTCGTCGTCGTGGACGACCTGGACGCGCTGGTCTCGCCCGCGCTGGGTGCGCCGGGGCGGCCGGCGGCGGGGTCGGTGATGCGGGCGCTGGAGTCGGTGGCCCGGGACGGCGACCGGCTCGGGGTGCACCTGGTGGCGGCGTCGGCGGCGGCGGACGGCCGCACGGCGGAGACGGAACCGGTCCGGCGGGCCGGTCTGCGCGTCGAACTCGACGCGCCCGGCGCGGGCCCCGACGAACCGGCGCCCGGCCGCGGCAGGCTGACCTCGCCGGACGGCCGGGTGACCCCCTTCCAGGGCGGCCGGGTGACGGGGCGCATCCCGCGCACCGCGACCCTGCGGCCGACGGTCGTCCCCCTGGAGTGGCACCGCATGGGCGACCCGCCGGCCCGCCGCCCCGTCCGGGAACTGGGCAACGGCCCCACGGACCTCGCCCTGCTGGCCAGCGCCCTGGAGCGGGCGGCCAGGGAGGTGTCGGCGGCAGAGGTGCCTTCACTCCTCCAGGCGTAGGCGGCCCGCTCGGCGGCCCCACTCGGCGGCTCACTCGGCCGCCTCGCTCGGCCGTCCGGCCGACAGGCCGGGTGGCGGCAGGTGGCGAGCGACGGATGACCGGTGGCGGGCGGGGAAGGGGAGACCCGCTGGCCGCCTGGCCACCCGACCACCTGACCGCACGGTCTTCTGACCGCCCGGCCGACGGCCGTCCGGGGCCAGGGAGCCCCTCGCGGCCGACCCGGCCGGTCGGCCGCCTCACCGAGGCGGCAGCGCCCCGTGAGGCGCCCGCGTAGGCCCGGGCCCGGTACGGCTCACGGCGCGGCCATGGCGCCCTGGTTTCGACACCCATACCCCCTGGTGCGGCTTGTGTGCCGGGGAGGGTGGGCAGACGAGGTGCCGGGGGGTGTCCCCCGTATGCCGCAGGGGCCGTAACCAAGGCGCGCCACCGGCCGTTCCCGGGCCGAAGCCCCGCCACGCGCTCCCGCCTCCGTCTCCGTCTCCCCCTCGCCGTCCGTTGGAGTCCGTATGCCCTCCGGTGTCTCGCGGCCCGTGCCCAGCCGACCGCCCAACCGGCGTCCCACGGGGCGTCCGGCGGGACGTCCCGGGCGGGGACCGGCGCGGGTCTGCTTCCCGGCCCGGTGAGCGCCGCAGCCCTCTGACCGCGACCACTCCCCCGCCCCGCGCCCCGGCTACTCGATGACGAGGTCGACGGGGATGTTGCCGCGGGTGGCGTTGGAGTACGGGCAGACCTCGTGGGCCTGCTCGGCCAGTGCGCGGCCGGTCGCCTCGTCCACGCCGTCGGGCAGTTCGATGCGGAGGGTGACGGCGAGGCCGAAGCCCTCGCCCTGCTTCCTGATGCCGACCTCACCGGTGACGGCGGCGTCGCTGACGTCCACCTTGGCCCGGCCGCCGACCATGGCGAGCGCGCTGGCGAAGCAGGCCGCGTACCCGGCGGCGAACAGTTGCTCCGGGTTGGTGCCCGCTCCCTTGCCGCCGAACTCCACGGGCGCGTCGAGCTTCACGTCCAGCTTGCCGTCCGAGGCGTAGGCGCGCCCGTAGCGGCCATGGGTGGCGGTGGCGACGGCGGTGTAGATCGCGTCCATGGATGGACCATCCCTCTCGGTCGGCTCGGTGGTGCCCGGCGGCCTGGCCGGCCGCGCGACACGACCATTAGTAGAGCACACAATTAAATTGTGCACAATTAAATGGTCGGCCCGACGCTATCCTGGGGGACATGACCCCGGCCTCAGCCCCCGACCCCGCACCCGCCCCCGATCCGGACTGGCTGCTCCTGGACCGCCAGATCTGCTTCTCCCTGCACGCCGCCTCGCGCGCCTTCAACAGCCTGTACCGCGTGGTCCTCAGGAACCTCGGGCTGACCTACCCCCAGTACCTCGTGATGCTGGTGCTGTGGGAGCACGGGGAACTGCCCGTCAAGAAGCTCGGCGAGCACCTCCGGCTCGACTCGGGCACGCTGTCCCCGCTGCTCAAGCGGCTGGAGGCGGCAGGCCTGGTGGTGCGGGCACGCAGCGCGCGCGACGAGCGGTCGGTGGAGGTGCGGGCGACCGGCGAGGGCGCGGCGCTGCGCGAGCGGGCCCGGCGAGTACCGCGCCGGATCGCCGAGGCCACCGGCTTCGACGCCGACGAGATCCGCGCCCTGCGCGCCCGCATCGACGAACTCACGGCGACCGTGGACCGGGCGACCGCGGCGGCGGAGGCGGCGGACGCGGCAGGGATGGCGGAGACGGCGGACACGGCCGGGAGCGGGTGACGGGCCGAAGCCGAGCGACGGCCGGACGCGAGTGACGGCCCAAGCCGAGCGACAGCCGGAGGCGAATAACGGCCGAACGCGCGTGCCAGCCGAACGCGTGTGGCGGCCGAACGCGTGCGCCGGCCGGAAGCCGCAGCGCACCCCCCGACACGCACGAAAATCGAATATAGGGCGCGATTGGTGGCGAACCGCACGCACATGCCGATGATGGACATGTATGAACACGCCAGACATCGCCCCAGCCTCCCCCGTCACCGACGCACCGGCCGCCCCCTCGCACCTCTCCGCCCCGGTCGGGGTCGTCGTCATCGGCTACGACGACGCCCCGCACGTCGCCGACGCCGTGCGCTCGGCCCTCGCGCAGGGGCCCGCCGTCCGCGAGGTCGTCGCCGTGGACGACTGCTCGGCCGACGGCAGCGCGGAGCTGCTGGAGCGTCTCGCCGCGCACGAGCCGCGCCTGAGGGTCGTACGGCGGCCGGTCAACAGCGGCGGCTGCGGCAGCCCCCGCAACACCGGCCTCGACGAGGTGACGGCCCCGTACGTGATGTTCCTCGACAGCGACGACGTCCTGCCGCCCGGTGCCGTGAACGCGCTGCTCACGGCCGCCGTCGAGGAGCGCGCCGAGGTCGCCGGCGGGCTCTGCGTGCGCCGGGAGCTGCCCTCGGGGCGGGAGGTGCCCTGGCAGCCCTCGCTGTACGCGGCGCCCACCGTCGCCGCCCGCCCCGCGCAGCTCCCCCGGCTGGTCCACGACACGCTGTGCGTCAACAAGCTGTACCGCACCCGCTTCCTGCGCGAGCACGGCATCCGCTTCCCCGAGGGCCGCTACCGCTACGAGGACTTCGTGTTCGGCGCGCGGGTGCTCGCCGCCGCCCCGCGCGTCGTCCTCGTCCCGGACCCGGTGTACGTCTGGCACGTGCGCCGCGCGGCGGAACGGCTGTCGATCTCCCTGGACCGCGCGGACATCACGCACTGGCGGGCACGCACCCGGGCCTGCCGGGCGGCCTACGAGATCCTGCTGGCGGCCGGGCAGAAGAAGCTCGCGCGGGCCGCGCGCGCCAAGTTCCTCGACCACGAGCTGCGCATGTACGTCCGCGAACTCGCCCTGCGCGACCCGCGCTACCGGCGGGCCTGGTGGGAGCACACGCGCGCGTACCTCGCGGAGTACGACGCGGCCGACTGGTCGCGCGGCCCCGGCGCCCCCGGCCGGCTGATCGGCCGCGTCCTGCTGGCCTGCCCCGAGCCCCGCGACCTGCCCCGGCTGCGGGACCTGGCGGCCCGTCCGGCCCGGCTGTGCCCGCCGTACGCGCGCGCCGCCGACGGCACGCCCGTATGGTCGGCGGACCTGCCGCAGGTCACACTGGAGCCGCTGCTGACACGGCCGGTGCGGTTCCTGCCCCTCGCCGTCGACGCCGAGCTGCGCGTGAAGGCGTCCGGCGCGCCGCTGCGGCTGCGCCTGCACGAGCTGTACGGCAGGCTCGCGCCGTGCGGCCCGGCGGCCTTCGAGGTGCGGTGGCGGCGCCGCGAGGACGGCACGGTCGCGCAGCGCCGCACGGTACGGCTCGCCCCCGGGGCGGCCGGCGTCTGGACGGCGGAGACGACCGTGGACCCGGCCGCGCTGGGCGCGGGCACCTGGGAGCTGCGGCTGTGGCTGCGCTGCCACGACGGGTCGGCCCGGGAGACCACCGCCCACGCCCGCACGGACGTCACCGGACGCGGACGGCTGCGCCGGCGCGCCGTGCCGAGCCGCCGGCACGGCGTGGTCCTCCTCAGGCCGTACGCCACCACCTCCGGCTCGCTCGCCCTGCGCGTCGCACCCGGCGTGCGCGGTGTGACGGCCGTCCTGCGCGCCCGGCTGCGGCGCCTGATTCACTGAGGCGAGCTGCCCGGCCACCCAGAACCACCCACAACGGCCCGAAAGCCACGCGAGCACCACTGACGGAACCACTGACCCGGGCACAACCAACGAGGGGACGGCCGACATGACCTGGCTGATCACCGGCGGCGCCGGCTACATCGGAGCACACGTCGTACGGGCCATGACCGAGGCGGGGGAGCGGACGGTCGTGTACGACGACCTGTCCACGGGCATCGCCGAGCGGGTGCCCGACGGCGTTCCCCTGGTGGTCGGCTCGGTCCTGGACGGCGGGCGCGTCACCCGCGCCGTCGAGGACCACGGCGTCACCGGGGTCGTCCACCTGGCGGCGAAGAAGCAGGTCGGCGAGTCGGTGGACCTGCCCCTGCGGTACTACCGGGAGAACGTGGAGGGCCTGCGGGTCCTGCTGGAGGCGGTCACGTCGGCCGGGGTGCCGTCCTTCGTCCTCTCCTCCTCGGCGGCGGTGTACGGCATCCCGGACGTCGGCCTCGTCACGGAGGAGACGCCGTGCGCGCCGATCTCCCCGTACGGCGAGACCAAGCTGGCGGGCGAGTGGCTGGTCCGCGCGACGGGCCGCGCGACGGGCCTGTCCACGGCCGCGCTGCGCTACTTCAACGTGGCGGGCGCGGCGGCCCCGGAACTCTCCGACACCAGCGTCTCCAACCTGGTCCCGATGGTCTTCGAGCGGCTCACCGGGAACGCCGCCCCGCGGATCTTCGGCGACGACTACGACACACCCGACGGCACCTGCGTACGCGACTACATCCACGTCGTGGACGTGGCCGAGGCCCACGTGGCGGCGGCCCGCGCCCTTGTCGCCTCCCCCGGCCGCAGCCTCACGCTCAACATCGGGCGCGGCGAGGGCGTCTCCGTGCGCGAGATGATCGACCTCATCAACGCGGTCACGGGCCACGACCGCCCCCCGACGGTCACCCCGCGCCGCCCGGGCGATCCGGCGCGGGTCGTCGCCTCCGCCGACCGGGCGGCCACCGAACTGGCCTGGAAGGCCAAACACGACGTCCAGGACATGATCGTGTCGGCGTGGCGGGGCTGGACGCACCGGCACCCGGAGGCGGCGCGCGGCTGACCCGGCCCCGCTCCGGGCGGGGCACGCCCCCGCCCGGAGCAATCCGAACCAACCCTTTCATCCCATTGGTGCCACCATGACCTGACAGGTGTGCCCGGCGCGACGCCAGGAGCGCGACGAGATGAAGGAGTCCCGCGATGCCCGAACTCAGCGTCGTCGTCCACGGGCCCAACACCCAGGGCCGGCTGGCCGGTCTCCTCGGCTCCCTCGCCGCCCGTCCGCTGCCCGGCGCCGAGGTCGTGGTGGCCGCGGTCGGCGACTGGGCTCAGGAGACCGCCGAGCCGCACGCCCCGGACATGACCGTCCTGCCGCTCCCCGACGGGACGGGCGACGGCGCGGCGCGGGCGGCGGGCGCCGCGCGGGCCACCGGGCGCTGGCTGCACTTCGTCCACGCCAAGGACGGGCTCCCGGCCGGCGCCTCCCGCACCCTCGCCGAGCGCACCGCCGAACTGCCCGACACCGTCGACGTCCTGCTCCTGGACCACGTCCGCAGCACCTGGCGCGCGTCCGGCCTGCCCTCCCGGGACGGCCCGCTGCTGGCCGCCGCCGGCCGCGGCCCGCTCCTCCTCGACGACTGCGCGCGCCTGCTGCGGCTGACCCCGCTGCTCGGCAACCGCGCCGTACGGGCCGGTTTCTGGCAGGCGAACGAGCGCCTGCTCGCCTCGGCCGACGAACCCTTCGCCGCGCTCGCCGCGCTCCTGCTCGCCGACGGGGTCGCCTGCCTGCCGTACGCCGCCCACGAGGACCGCGTGCTGCGCCCCGAGAGCGTCCCGCCGCTCGCGCCGGAGGAGTACTACGGCCTCGTCGACCGCTACGAGACCCTCCTCGACCTGGCAGAAGGCCGCCGGGCCGCCCAGGGCACGCTGTACGAGCTGATGGTCCGGGACCTCCTGCGCACCTTCGCCCGCTCGGCGATGCCGGACGCCGTGGCGCGGGAGTACTTCCGCCGGGCCTCGCGTGCCGCGGTGGGCCGCCGGCCCGAGGGGTACCGCCGTCCCACCGGCGTCGAAGGCGTGCGCCGGGGTCTGCTGGAGGAGGGCGCGTACAGCAGGTACCGCGCCTTCCAGGCCGCCAACCGCACCCGCCGCACCGCCCGCTCGGCCCTCAGGGCGCGCAAGCAGCAGGCGGTCGCCAGGGCCCGCGACCACCAGTACCGCAGGGCGCTCGGCCGGCCCGTCGACCGGGAGCTGGCCGTCTACGCCGCCTACTGGAACCGGGGCGTCGCCTGCAACCCGGCCGCCGTCGCCGCGAAGGCCGCCGAACTCGCCCCGCACATCCACCCGGTGTGGGTGGTGAGCGCGGGCAACGCCGCGCTGCTTCCGCCCGGAACCGACCACGTCGTGCCGGGCACACGCCGCTACCGGGAGGTGCTGGCCCGCGCCAAGTACCTCGTCAACAACGTCAACTTCCCCGACGACGTCGTCAAACGCCCCGACGCCGTCCACCTCCAGACCCACCACGGCACCCCGCTCAAGCTCATGGGCCTGGACCAGATGCCGTACCCGGCCGCCGCCCGCGGCCTCGACTTCCGCGCCCTGCTGAAGCGCGTCGACAAGTGGGACTTCAGCGTCTCCGCCAACAGCCACACCACCCGCATGTGGCAGCGCGCCTACCCCTCCCGCTACACCTCCCTCGACCACGGCTATCCGCGCAACGACGTCTACTACGCGGCCACGGCCGAGGACGTGACACGGGTCCGCGCCCGCCTCGGCATCCCGCCCGGCCGCCGCGCCGTCCTGTACGCCCCCACCCACCGCGACTACGAGGCGGCCTGGACCCCCCGCCTCGACCTGGCCGCGCTCACCGACCGACTCGGCCCGGACACCGTCCTGCTGGTGCGCGGCCACTACTTCTACGAGGGCGCCGCCTCCCCGCTCACCGGGCCGCGCCGCACCGGCCGCCTGCTGGACGTGTCGGCGTACGAGCCGGTGGAGGAGCTGTGCCTGGCCGCGGACGCGCTGGTCACGGACTACTCGTCGATCATGTTCGACTACGCCAACCTGGACCGGCCGATCGTGATCCACGCCGACGACTGGGAGACGTACCGCACCACCCGCGGCGTCTACTTCGACCTGCCGGCCGAGGCCCCCGGGCCGGTCGCCCGCAGCCAGGAGGAGCTGACCGGCATCCTGGCCACGGACGCGTGGCGCGACGAGTCCGCGGCGAAGGCACGGGCCGCGTTCCGGCGCCGCTTCTGCGAGTACGACGACGGGCGCGCCGCCGAACGCGTCGTGCGCCGTGTCCTCCTCGGCGAGCCCGAGGAGGCGCTGCCGCCCGTCCTGCCCCTGGAGGACCGCACCCCGGCCCCGCGCCCCGAGGAGCTCGCATGACCCGCCTTCCCGCCGGCACCCCCACCGGGGACGCCGATGTCACGGTCGTCGTCATCGTCCACAACGACGCCGCCCGGCTGCCCCGCGCCGTGGCCTCGGTGTGCCGCCAGACCCACCCGGGCCTCGACATCGTCATCAGCGACGACCACTCCACCGACGACACCCCGGAGGTCGCCCGGCGGCTGGCCGCCGGCGACCCCCGGGTGCGGTACCTGCGGCTGCCGGTGAACAGCGGCGGCTGCGGCGTGCCCCGCAACCGCGCCGTCGCCGCGTCCCGGGCGCCGTACCTGATGTTCCTCGACAGCGACGACGAACTGCCCGACAACGCCGTGGAGCTGCTGCTCGCCGCGCACCGCGAACGCCGCGTCGACTTCACGATGGGCGCGGTGGTGCGCATCCGCGCCGACAGCGGCCGCCGCTCGACCTGGATGCCGCACCTGGTCACCGAGCGCCGCACCGTGAACGGCATCGAGGCCGACCCGCGGCTGTTCTTCGAGCACCTGGCGACCAGCAAGATGTACGCCCGCGCCTTCCTCGACCGGCACGGCCTGCTCTTCCCCGAGGACATCCACTACGAGGACCAGTTGTTCTCGGCACGCGCGTACTGCCTGGCCGGGGCGTTCACGATCATCCCGGAGCCGGTCTACCACTGGTACGTGGCCCCGTACGCGCCCGCCGCGGCCGCGTCGATCTCCAACCAGCGCGACCGGCTGGCCAACGTCCGCGACCGAGTGCACGTCCAGGGCCTCATCGACGCCTTCCTCGCCGAGTCCGGGCACGGCGCGCTGCGCCCGGCCAAGGACTACAAGTTCCTCAAGCACGACTTCCGGATGTACTCCGGGGACCTGCCCCACCGGGACGAGGAGTGGCTCACGGGGTTCGCCGACATCGTCGGCCCGTACCTGGCCACGCTGGACCCGGACGCGTACGCCCGACTGCCGCGCGCCGAACGCGTCGTGATCCGGCTGATCCGCGAACGCCGCCTGCCCGAGGCCCGGCTCGCCGCCCGCGGACTCGGCCACGGCGTGGCCCCGCGTCAGGTGACGGCGGACACCGACGGCCGCGTCTACTGGGGCGACCGGGTGCCCGGGACCGAGGACGGCCGCCGCGAACTGGACGTCGGCGACCTGGAGCTGGAGACCCGCCCGTTCCCGAACGCCCTGTTCCGGCACGAGATCACCCGCGTCGCGCCCGGCCCGGGAGCCTGCGTGGACCTGACGGTCCGTACGTACGACCCCGGGCTGCGGCTGCCCGTCGGCCCGCTGCGCGCGGCCCTGCACCTCACGCCCGGCACGCGGCGCCTCACCGTGCCGTTCCGTCTCTCCCCCGAGCGGCCGGGCGTGTTCGAGGGACGGGTACGCCTCCCCCTGGCGGCCACCCCGCTGCCCGTGCAGGGCTTCGACGGCGTACGGCACCCGGTGGTGCGCCTCGCCCGGCACGGCATGAGCAACACCGGGGTGCTGCTCGCCCCGCTCGACTTCCCCGCGCTGACGACCCGCGTCGACTACCGCTCGGGCACGGCCCCGCACCGGGTCACCGTCGAACCGGAGGGCCACGCCCCCGGCCGCCTCCAGATCCGCTGGCAGCCGGTCGGCGTGACGGCCCGCCTGATCCGCCCGGTCGTCCGGCGGGTGGCCCGGCCCCCCGTGAAACGGGCGGCGCGGCTGCTGGCGAGCGTGCTGCGCTGACGGGCCGTCCCGGGCGGGACCTCACCTCACCGCGTACAGCGCCTGGCCGCCCGGCCCCCGCGCCACCTCCCGCAGCCCGGAGCGCGCGGAGGCGGGCAGCGCGTCCGCCCGGTCCACCACCCACCGCACCCGGTACGCCCGCACGATGCCGCGCCGTTCCCAGGCCGCCGTCCCCGGCGCGAAGAACCGCCGTACCGCCTCCTGCCGGGCCCTCTCGTCCGGCAGGAAGAAGTCGGGGTAGCCGGGGGCGACGGTGCTGGCCCCGTACGCGGGGATCTGCCGGGCCACAGGGGTGCGGGCCATGACGACGTCGCCGGGGCGCACCCACGGGGTGATCCAGTGGTAGCCGGACCACGGCTGCCGGTACTTCGCCGCCACCGCCCCGGGCAGCGCGCCGCGCGGCAGGACGTACCCGAGGGCCCCGGCCTGCGTCCAGGCGCCCACCGCGAGCGCGGCGGCCAGCAGCACCGCCCACCCGGCGACCGCACCGCGCCGCCGCCGGGTGGGCGCGGCGCCGGGTGCCGCCGGCTCGGCGGGGCGCGGCTCCGGCGCCCCGGCCGCCGCCAGCGCGGCGGCGAGCTGCGCCGGGATCAGCGCGGCGGGCAGCGCGCGCCCCCACGCGTAGTGGCCGGTCAGCCCGCCCGCCGTGAACACCAGCACGCCCAGCGCGAAGAACAGCGCCAGCGGATCGCGGTGGTCGCGCCGCCACCTCGCCGCGAGCGCGGCCACCCCGAGCAGCACCAGCCAGTGCCGGGCGGGCAGGTCCCGGTACAGCGGCCGGTGCACCCGTTGCAGCCCGTCCCCCTCCGCGAACAGCGCGAACACGTCGTAGTACGGCCACAGCCA
>DASTDN010000172.1:0-2731 GCA_035710365.1 Streptomyces sp.
TCGTACGACAGCCACGGCTCCAGCACGCCGTAGCCGTCCAGGCCCGGCACCGGCAGGAAGTTCAGGATCGCCGCCGTCACCTGCAGCAGCGCGAGGAACGCCAGCGCGAACCGGAAGTCGCGCGGCACCCCGCCCAGCGCGTCCAGCCAGAACGGCGCCGTGCACACGGCCGCGAACAGCACGTTCGTCAGCGGGCCCGCCGCCGAGATCAGACTGTGCCGCCACCGGCCCCGCACCCGGTCCCGCTCGATGAACACCGCCCCGCCCGGCAGACCGATGCCGCCCATGATCACGAACACGACCGGCAGGACGACGCTCAGCAGGGCGTGCGTGTACTTCAGGGGGTTCAGCGTGAGGTAGCCCTTGGTGCCCACCGAGATGTCGCCGCTGTGCAGCGCGGTACGGGCGTGCGCGTACTCGTGCAGGCACAGCGACACGATCCACGCCGCCGTCACGAACAGGAACACCGCCACACCGGGCTGCGCGGCGAACCCGGTCCAGGCGGCCCACCCGGTGACCGCCGTGACGGCCAGGATCCCCAGGAACACCGGGCTGACCCGCCGCTCACTGCCCCGACTGGCGGTGGTCGCCATGTGAAACCCCCGAACTGCGACTGGAACTCGGACACGGACGCGGCAAGGGACCGCTTCCGGCACGTGCGCGCCGGTCCGCCCGACGGTACGCCACGGACGGCGCCCACGGTCGGCCACCCGGGCCGCGGCCGTGCCCCGCCGCCACCGGAGCCCGGGGCGGACGGCGGCGGCCCGGCCACGCCGTGCCCGGCAACCGCGTACTCCTTCCCCGTTCCACCGGAGACAATGGACCCCGTGCGCTACCGCATCCTCGGCCCCACCCAGGTCCACCACCCCGACGGCACCCCGCTGCCGGTCGGCGGCCCGCGCCTGCGCGCACTGCTCACCGTCCTCGCCCTGCGCGCCGGACGCAGCGTCCCCGCCGGGCTCCTCGTGGAGGAGGTCTGGCACGCCGACGACCCGCCCGCCGACGCGCCCGGCGCCCTCCAGGCCCTCGTCGGACGCCTCCGCCGGGCGCTCGGCTCCGAAGCCGTCGCCTCCGTGGACGGCGGCTACCGCCTCACCGCCGCCCCCGACGACGTCGACCTGCACCGCTTCGAACGCCTCGCCGCCGACGGCGCGCGCGCCCTGGCCGACGGCGACACCGCCGGGGCCGCCGCCCTCCTGGACGACGCCCTCGCCCTGTGGCGCGACGGACGGCCCCTCGCCGACCTGCCCGACCGCACCGCCGAGGCCGCCCGCCTGGAGACCCGCCGCCTGGACGCGCTGCGTGCCCGGCACACCGCCGCGCTCGCCCTCGGCCGGGCCGCGCAGTCCCTGCCCGAACTGACCGCCCTGTGCGACCACCACCCGCTGGACGAACCCCTCCAGGCGCTCCGCCTGCGCGCCCTGCGCGACACCGGCCGCACCGCCGAGGCACTCGCCGCCTACGAGGACGTACGCCGCACCCTCGCCGAACGGCTCGGCTCCGACCCCGGGCCCCGCCTGCGCGCCCTGCACGAGGAGTTGCTGCACCACCCGGCCGGACCCGAGCCGCGGCAGCCGTCGCCCGTCCCCGGCGGGCGGTCGGTCCCCGGCAACCTGCGCGCCCGCCTCACCTCCTTCGTGGGCCGGGAGAGCGAGATCGACGCCCTCCGCCGCGACCTCGGCGCGGCCCGGCTGGTCACGCTCACCGGCCCCGGCGGAGCCGGCAAGACCCGGCTGTCGCAGGAGGCCGCCGAGGCCGCGGCACGCGACACCGCCCCCGACGGGGTGTGGCTGGCCGAACTGGCGCCCGTGGACGACCCCGGAGCCGTGCCCGAGACCGTGCTCACCGCCGTGGGCGCGCGCGAGACCGTCCTGTACGGCGCGGGGGCCGAGAGCATGCGGGCCGTCGCCGACCGGCACGACGACCCCGTGGAACGGCTCGCCGAGCACTGCGGCGGGCGCCGCATGCTGATCGTCCTGGACAACTGCGAGCACGTCGTCGACGCCGCCGCCCGCCTCGCGGCCGACCTGCTGTCCCGCTGTCCGCGGCTGACCGTCCTCGCCACCAGCCGCGAACCCCTCGGCGTGCCCGGCGAGCTGGTGCGGCCCGTGGAACCGCTGCCCGAGCCGGTCGCGCTGCGGCTGCTCGCCGAACGCGGCGCCGCCGCCCGCCCCGGCTTCCGCACCGACGACGACCCCGAGGCCTGCTCCGAGATCTGCGCCCGCCTCGACGGCCTGCCCCTCGCCATCGAACTGGCCGCCGCCCGGCTGCGCATGATGACGTCCCGCCAGATCGCCGACCGGCTCGACGACCGCTTTCGCCTGCTCACCTCCGGCAGCCGCACCGTCCTGCCCCGCCAGCAGACCCTGCGCGCCGTCGTCGACTGGTCCTGGGACCTCCTCGACGCCGCCGAACGCGACGTCCTCGGCCGCCTGTCCGTCTTCGCGGGCGGCTGCGGCCTCGACGCCGCCGAGGCCGTCTGCGGACCCGGCGCCCTCGACGCGCTCGGCTCCCTCGTCGACAAGTCCCTCGTGGTCGCCGTCCCCACCGCCGACGGCGAGATGCGCTACCGGCTGCTGGAGACCGTCGCCGAGTACGCGGGCGAACGCCTCGACGAGACCGGCCGTCGCCCCGGGACCGCCCGCGCCCACCTCACGTACTACCGCGAACTCGCCCGCACCACCGACCCCCTGCTGCGCGGCCCCGGCCAGCTCGCCGCCGTGCAGCGCCT
>DASTDN010000173.1:0-8623 GCA_035710365.1 Streptomyces sp.
CGGGCTGCGGGCTGCGGGCTGCGGGCTGCGGGCTGCGGGCTGCGGGCTGCGGGCTGCGGGCTGCGGGCTGCGGGCTGCGGGCGAGATTTCCGGTTCTGGTTCTGTCGGTCAAGGGGGGCCGTCGATGCATCCAGTGGTGAAACCCGCGCTCCGGCGCGGTTGGCGGGACTTGAACACGGTCCAGTTCGGGATGAGTCCGGCGCACGCGCTGACACTCGGGCCGGTGGACACCGCGACGGGCAGCTTCCTCGAACTGCTCAACGGCACCCGGGGGCTCCCCCTGCTGCGCGACGCGGGGCGGCGGATGGATCTGCCGGACGGCCACGTGGACCGGCTGGTGGCGCGACTGTCACGGGCGGGGCTCCTCGACGACGCCAGAGGCGGCGGACCGGCCGCCGACGCGCTGCGGGAGAAGAAGGACGTCCTGGACCGGCTGCGTCCCGACCTCGCCGCCCTGTCCGTGCTGACGTCGGAGCCGGGCGAGGCGATGAGCCTGCTGGCCGCCCGCGCCTCGCTGCGGGTGCAGGTCAGGGGCGCGGGCCGGGTCGGCGTGGCGCTGGCCGCGCTGCTGTCGGGGGCCGGGGTCGGGGAGGTCGACGTACAGGACTTCGGACGGGTCGAGCCGTGGGACGTCACACCGGGCGGGCTGCCCGCGGACGCCGTGGGCGACCGACGGGACGAGGCGGCCCGCCGGGTCGTGCGCGACGCCGCCCCGGACCGCCCGGCCCGCCGGAGCCCGCGGTCGCGGCTGGAGGATCACGAGCCGGGCTTCTCCCTGGTGGTCCTCGCCCCCCGGGACGATGTCGCCGTGCACGCGCCCGACCCGGCGAGCGCCCGGCCGCTAGTGGAGTCGGGCACCCCGCACCTCTACGCGGGTGTGGTGGAGGGCACGGGCGTCGTCGGCCCGCTCGTCCTGCCCGGTGAGACGGGCTGCGCCGGTTGCCTCCAGGAGGAGCGCGCCGACCGGGACGAGGTGTGGCCCCGCCTGGTCGCCCAGTGGCGGTCGGCGAAACCCCGCCAGGTGCGTGCCTGCGACCTGACGCTGGCGACGTCGGTCGCGGGGCTGGCGGCGGCTCACGCCCTCGCCTTCCTCGACGGCGGGGTCCCGTCGACGGCGGGCGCCCGCTGGGAGGTGTCCGCACCTGGCCTGGAGTGGCGGGCGCGGCCGGTCTCGCCGCACGCCGCGTGCCCGTGCGGGGCGGCGGAGAAAGGTAACGAGGAACACACCCCGGAGAACGGGGGGTCGCACGAGACAATGGCAGAGCCACTGCCGTCAGAAGAGTTCCACCGTCAGGCGGACGCAGGGCGGCTGGCTGGGACCTGGAGGGCGCATGTCTGATCTTCCCCGCAAGGCGGTCACCCGGACCGCCAAGCTCGCCGCGCTCCCGCTCGGCTTCGCCGGACGGGCCACCTGGGGGCTGGGCAAGCGGATCATCGGCGAGTCCGCGGAACTCGTCGGCCGTGAACTCCAGCAGCGCACCGCGGACCAGCTCTTCAAGGTGCTCGGCGAGCTCAAGGGCGGCGCGATGAAGTTCGGGCAGGCGATGTCCGTCTTCGAGTCCGCCCTGCCGGAGGAGGTCGCCGGCCCCTACCGGGCGGCGCTGACCAAGCTCCAGGACGCGGCGCCCCCGATGCCGACGCGTACGGTGCACGGGGTGCTCGACGAGCGGCTCGGCGAGGACTGGCGCGAGCTGTTCCTGGAGTTCGAGGACAAGCCCTCGGCGGCCGCGTCCATCGGCCAGGTGCACCGCGGGGTGTGGCACGACGGCCGCGAGGTGGCCGTCAAGGTGCAGTACCCGGGTGCGGGTGAAGCCCTGCTGTCCGACCTGAACCAACTGAGCCGCTTCGCCCGCCTGCTGGGGCCCCTGGTGCCGGGCATGGACGTCAAGCCGCTGATCGCGGAGCTGAAGGAGCGGGTCACCGAGGAACTGGACTACGGCCTTGAGGCGCAGGCCCAGCAGGCGCACGCCGAGGAGTTCGCGGGCGACCCGGACATCGTGGTGCCGGACGTGGTCCACCAGTGCGACCAGGTCCTGGTCACCGAGTGGATGGACGGCACCCCGCTGTCCGAGGTGATCGCGGACGGCACCGATGCGCAGCGCGACAGGGCCGGCCAGCTCCTCACCCGGTTCCTGTTCTCCGGCCCGGCCCGGACCGGCCTTCTGCACGCCGACCCCCACCCGGGCAACTTCCGCCTGCTGCCCGGCGGCCCCGGCGGCGAGGACGACTGGCGCCTCGGCGTCCTCGACTTCGGCACGGTCGACCGCCTGCCGGGCGGTCTGCCGCTGCCGATCGGCGAGTGCCTGCGGATGACGCTCGACGGCGAGGCGGAGGCCGTCTACGAGATGCTCTGCGCGGAGGGCTTCGTCAAGGAGTCCATAGAGCTCGACCCCGACGCCGTCCTCGACTACCTGCTGCCGATCATCGAGCCGACGAGGGCCGAGGAGTTCGCCTTCAGCCGGAGCTGGATGCGCGGCCAGGCGGCCCGTATAGCCGACCCCCGCTCTCCCGCCTACCAGTTGGCCAAGCAGCTCAACCTGCCCCCGGCCTACCTGCTGATCCACCGCGTGACACTGAGCACGATCGGTGTGCTGTGCCAGCTCGGCGCGACGGTACGGATGCGGGACGAGCTGGAGGAATGGCTGCCGGGCTTCGTCACGGGCATGGACGAGACGGAGACGGAGACGGACGAGGCCAACGAGGCGGAGACGGGCGAGGCCGACGAGCCGGACGCGGACGCAGCCGCGGTGGACGGGAAGGGGTCGGCCGAACCCGCGTGACGCCCGGACGGAGACTGCCCGTCCTGTCGCTGTCCCGGCCTGTGCCTCAGTCTCCGCCCAGTGGCCCGGGGTCCGGGGCCCCCGCCCCCGGCCCGCGGCCCGTGAGCCGGGCCCGTAAGCCGCAGCCCTCTCGGCACGTAAGCCGCAGCCCTCTCCGCCCTTCAGCCGCGGCCCTTCAGCCATAGCGCCGTGAGCCGACAGGGGCACACGCGACGCGGGGGCCGGTCCGTGTGGACGGACCGGCCCCCGCGGGGACGCTCACCCCGCGTTCGGGGAGTTCACCGCGTCAGGTGTGTGCGGTCACTGCATGACGGCCATGGCGAGTGCGCGGCGGGCGCGCAGGGACGCGCGCTCGGCGCGGCGCTGCATCCGGCGGGCGGCGGCCAGGCGCGCGGCCTGACGCTCCGTCTCCGCCTCGTGCAGGCGCTCGCGCATATGCGCACGTGCCAGGGCTTCTGGGATGAGTTGCATCTCTCGGGTCCTGTTCTGACGCGAGTCGTTCGCATCACTGAGGTTCAGGTCTTCGGTCGCGGAGCCCGCGGGCTCTTCGGCGGACGGCTTCATCGGGGCCTGTTTCTTGGGGTCGTGCGTGAGGGGGCGGTCGATCGTTCCTGCGGTGTTCATGCCGTGACCGGGTTCTTGCGCGGGCGGCCACGCGGCCGCTTCCTGGCGACGACAACACCCTGGACGAACAGCTCGCCACCCCAGACACCCCAGGGCTCACGCCGCTCCTTGGCCCCGGCGAGGCAGGCCTCCATCAGCGGGCAGGTGCGGCAAAGGGACTTGGCGTACTCGACGTCGGCCGGCGACTCGGCGAAGAAGACCTCCGGGTCGTAGGCGCGGCAGGGGACGGGTACGCCGAGGTTCTCGATGGCGTCGTCGAGCGCGGTGAGCGCAGTGAGCGGAGTCAAGGTGGAGTCCTCCGTGAGACCGGGCTTGGGGATCGTGCCGGAAGGCGGTACGGACGGGGCGTGCGCTTCGAGTTGCACGGTTCGTCTTCCTCGTCTGGTGGTTCCGGCCGGGTCGGCCGGGGTCGGTCGGGTACCGGGTTCTGTTCTTGTCCCGAGGCTCCTTCGGTCCGTCGTCCCCGTTCGGGGAAAACAGAAGGGCCGCGGATCCCGGGTGGGGTTCCGCGGCCCTGAAGGCGCCGGCCTGATCGACGATCAGGCTGGATCACTCCAGGGTTCTGGCCCACGGAAGGCCCACATCAGGTGGTGCTGCGTCGTCTGCTTCCGGAATCCGGCACCGGTCGCCGTAAGGGCATAGGCCCGCGCCTGTGCCGCTACTGCCGCTACTGCCGCTTCCAGTGCCTTGATCGGTCGCTCATTGCGCTCACGGGAGGGGAGACCCGCAGGAGACACGGCGGACGCCGGACGGGCGGCACGAATGCCGGACAGACCGGTGCCCTGGCCGGAGGCGCCGAGCAGGCACAGCGAGGCGACGACCGAGCGATCGGTCATTTTCACGGTGCTGACGAAGCTGGTGTTGATGCTGATCACTGGACTCGCCTCCTCTCGGCGTCTCGGGGGACTGGGGTGAACCAGTCCGCGGATATGCAAGTACAACACGGACTCAGGGCCTGCGAGAAGGCCTCCGTTCCCGTAAACAAGAACCTATGGGGATTGTCGGGGCGGGCGCAAACTATTTTCTCGACGAGTTCGTATCAGTCCTCGTCCCGGCGTTCCGGTCGTCGAACACGGGGTCCTGGCCTGCGCAGAGGGCGAGAACGTCGGCGCCGTAACGGTTGAGCTTGCGCATGCCGACCCCCGGGATGCGTGCCAGTTCGTGCTCGTCCTCGGGGCCGGTCTCGGCGATCGCCATCAGGGTCTTCTCGGTGAAGACGCAGAAGTCGGGCTGGCCGCTGCGCCGTGCCTGGACGGCCCGCCATTCGCGCAGCCGCTCGTAGAGGCCCTCGTCCATGTCGGAGGGGCAGTCGTCGCAGCGCATCAGCTTCATCTCGCCGGCGTTGGTCAGGGTGCGGCCGCAGACCCGGCAGCGGGCGGGGGCCCGTCGCGTCCGCCGGGGTGCGGCCCCCGCGGCGGCGGGGACGGAGCCGCGCTCCACGCCGCCCGCCCCGCCCGCCGCCGCGCGTCCGGCCGCCGCACCCGTCGAGCCGGGTCGCAGTCCGGTGAGGAACCGGCTGGGGCGGCGGCCGGGGCGGCCGCCCGGCGCACGGGACAGGGCCCAGGACACGTACAGGCGCTCACGGGCGCGGGTGACGCCGACGTAGAGGAGGCGGCGCTCCTCCTCGATCTGCTCGTCGGTCTTCGCGTAGGTGATCGGCATCATGCCCTCGGCCACGCCGACCAGGAACACCACGTCCCACTCCAGGCCCTTGGCCGAGTGCAGGGAGGCGAGGGTGACGCCCTGCACGGTCGGAGCGTGCTGGGCGTTCGCCCGCTCGTCGAGTTCGGCGACGAGGTCGCCGAGGGTGGCGCCGGGCCGGGCGGCGGCGAAGTCGTGCGCGAGGTTCACCAGGGCGGCCAGGGATTCCCAGCGCTCTCTGACGGCGCCGGAGCCGGCCGGGGGCTTGGTGGTCCAGCCCTCTCCGGACAGGACGGCACGGACCTGGGAGGGCAGGTCGACGGCGTCGTCGAGCAGGGAGTCGTTGCCGCCGAAGCGGGCGGCGCCGCGCAGGGCGACACCGGCCTTGCGGACCTCGGGCCGGTCGAAGAACCGCTCGGCGCCGCGCAGCTGGTAGGGCACCCCGGCGTCGGCGAGGGCCTGTTCGTAGGTCTCGGACTGGGAGTTCGTGCGGAACAGGACGGCGATCTCGCCCGCGGGCACTCCGGAGGCGATGAGGTCGCGGATGCGGCGGGCGGCGCCCTCGGCCTCGGCGGGTTCGTCGGGGTGTTCGAGGTAGGCGGGTTCGGGGCCCGGCGGGCGCTGGGAGACGAGTTCGAGGCGGTGGTCGGCGGCGCGGCCGCGGGCCTGGCCGAGGAGGCTGTTGGCGAGGTGGACGACCTGGGGGGTGGAGCGGTAGTCGCGGACCAGTCTGACGACGGTGGCGCCGGGGTGGCGGGTGCGGAAGTCGAGGAGGTGGTCGGGGGTCGCGCCCGTGAACGAGTAGATGGTCTGGCTGGCGTCGCCGACCACGCAGAGGTCGTCCCGGTCGCCGAGCCACAGGTCCAGCAGGCGCTGCTGGAGCGGGCTGACGTCCTGGTACTCGTCGACCACGAAGTGCTGGTACTGGGCGCGGACCTGGTCGGCGATGTCGTGCCGGTCCTGGAGGACGGCCACCGTCAGCAGCAGGACGTCCTCGAAGTCGATGACGGCGCGCTCGCGCTTGAGGTCCTCGTAGGCGGCGTAGAGCTGGGCGATCTCGGCGGGGGCGCGAGGTGCCTCGCGGCCCGCGGCCGCGGCGGCGAGGACGTAGTCGGAGGGGACGGTCTGGGTGACCTTGGACCATTCGATCTCCGCGGTGACGTCGCGCAGCTCACCGCGGTCGAGGCGGATCCGGCAGGCCGCCGCGGCGTCGGCGACGAGCTGTATCTTGCGGTCCGCGAGCCGGGGCATGGAACCGCCGACGGCCTTCGGCCAGAAGTACTGGAGCTGGCGCAGGGCCGCCGAGTGGAACGTGCGGGCCTGGACCCCCTGGGCGCCGAGCTGGCGCAGCCGGCCGCGCATCTCCCCGGCGGCGCGGTTGGTGAAGGTGACGGCGAGCACGCTGGAGGGCTGGAGGATTCCGGCGCGGACGCCGTAGGCGATGCGGTGGGTGATCGCCCGGGTCTTGCCGGTGCCGGCGCCGGCCAGCACGCACACCGGTCCCCGCAGGGCGGTGGCCACCTCGCGCTGCTCGGGGTCGAGCCCTTCGAGCACCGCGTCGGCCGTGTCCGGTACCTGCGGGAAAAGCGGGGAGTGCGTTGCTGCTGTCACACCGCCATGCTGCCAGGTCGCCCGAGACGGCCGAACAGGTTGTCCACAGGGCCGGGTATGCAGTCGTACTCGTACGACTTTCGCGGTCGTTCTCGTCCCCCGCCGGGCGGGAATGGCCTCGCCGTCGCGTACGTTCCTCCCTGCGAGCAGCACGCTTCCCCCAGCCGCCGAAGGAGCGCGAGACGACATGTCGGGCACTGTGACGATGTACAGCACCACGTGGTGCGGCTACTGCCGCAGGCTGAAGAGTCAGCTTGACCGCGAGGGCATCGCGTACACCGAGATCAACATCGAGCAGGACCCGGAGTCCGCGGCCTTCGTGGAGAAGGCGAACGGCGGCAACCAGACGGTTCCGACGGTGCGGGTGCTGCCCACGGCGGGTGGCGGCGAGGTCGTGATGACGAATCCGAGCCTGGCGCAGGTGAAGCAGGCGCTGGGCGCCTGACTGCCGCGGGAGTACGGCGAAGGCCCTGGTCGGCGAGTGTGCCGGCCGGGGCCTTCGCCGTGTTCCGGGTGCCCCTGCCGGTCGTCGCGGGGGCGTTGTCAGTGGCCGGGTCTACGGTGGTCCGTATGAAGCCGGAGGACCGAATGGGCGCCGTGGCCGGGGGCGCCGTGTGTGTCAGACGCCACGTGTCGGCAGGGGCTTGCCGTACCAGAGTTCGATCAGGCGGGCCGCGATGGAGATGCCGTACGGCGGGAGGACCTCTCCGGACGCGAAGGCCGCGTCGAGGTCGTCGCGGGAGAACCAGCGGGCCTCGCTGATCTCGTCCCCGTCGACGTCGATGTCGGTGGAGGTGGCGCGGGCCATGAAGCCCAGCATGAGGCTGGAGGGAAACGGCCAGGGCTGGCTCGCGACGTATTCGACGTGGCCGACGGTGATGCCCGCCTCCTCGTAGACCTCGCGGCGTACCGACTGCTCGACGGACTCGCCGGGCTCGACGAAGCCGGCGAGGGTCGAGAAGCGGCCCTCGGGCCAGTGCACCTGGCGGCCGAGCAGGATGCGGTCGGTCTCGTCGGTGACGGCCATGATCACGGCGGGGTCGGTGCGGGGGTAGTGCTCGGCGCCGCAGGCGGGGCAGCGGCGGATGTGTCCGGCGGCGGCGATGGCGGTGCGTTCGCCGCAGCGGGAGCAGAAGCGGTGGGTGCGCTGCCAGTTCTCCAGGCCGACGGCGTGCACCATCAGGCCGGCGTCGCGGGGCGACAGCAGCAGGCCGGCCTCGCGCAGGCCTGCGGGCCGGGCGGACTGGTCCATGCGGCCGGGCAGCGAGTCCTTCTGGAGGGCGAAGTAGCGCACGCCGTCGTCGTCGATGCCGAGGAAGTAGCGGTGTGCCTCGGTGAGGGGGGCTTCGAAGGAGGGGGTCATGACGAGTTCGGTGCGCCCGTCAGGGGTCTCGTCGATGAGGACCTGGCCGCCGGAGACGACGAAGCAGCGCGTCGTGGGGTGGCTCCATGCCGCGGCGAGCCAGGCTTCGTCGAGCCGGTGGTGGGCGGCCCGGTCGATGCCGCTCGGGGCGGTGAGTGAGATGGGGCGGTCGGCGGTGTGGTCGGTCCAGGGGGTCAGGGGTGCTTCCAACGCCCCCGGTGGAACGGTTCGTTTCGGCGGCGGTTGTACGGGGGGGTGGTGGCGGTGCGGTGGGAGGCGGTGGGGCAACGGGGTCCGGAGAGTGCTGTTCTCCGGGGGCCGGTGCGAAGGGTCCTTCCCGGGGTGGGTCCCGGGGTCGGGCCCGGGGCCTTTCCAGTGTGCCCCTCCCGGGGTGCCGGTCGGGTCTGCCGTCGGGCGGTGGCCCCGGGGGCGGATGCCGTCGGACAGGGGCTCCGGGTGGCCGGGCTCGTCGGCTCGGCCACGGCTGCGGTTCGGGGTGTTGGCCCGGGAGCGCGGCGTGTGTGCGGGTCTCAAGGCTCCGGGGTCACGGCCCGGGGTTCGGTGCGGGGTTTGGCCCGGTGGTGGGGGCGGGTCTCGGGGCTCC
>DASTDN010000174.1:0-5812 GCA_035710365.1 Streptomyces sp.
AGCAGCCACACCGTGACCTGGAGCACGGTCGGATCGGGCTGGAAGTTGAACACGCCCTTCAGCAGGGTGCCGTACCAACTGTCCGGCGGGACCGTGCCGCTGATGTCGAAGGCCTTGTCGGTCAGGCCCGGCACGAAGTCGGCTTCCTGCAGGTCGTGGACGCCGTACGCGAGGACGCCCGCGGCGACCACGACGAGCATGCCGCCCGTCCATGTGAAGAACTTCGCCAGGTTGATGCGCAGCGCGCCCCGGTAGAACAGCCAGCCCAGCAGGACCGCCGTCGCGAGGCCGAGGGCCACGCCGATCAGCGGGCGCGGAGTGCCGTCGTCCGCGGCGTGCACGGACGCCCACACGAACAGGGCGGTCTCCAGGCCCTCGCGGCCCACCGCGAGGAACGCGGTGGCGACCAGGGCGCCCGTGCCCATCGCGAGCGCCGCGTCCAGCCTGCCGTGCAGCTCGGCCTTCAGATGGCGGGCGGTGCGCCGCATCCAGAACACCATCAGCGTCACCAGGCACACCGCGAGGATCGACAGCGACCCGCCGAGCGCCTCCTGCGCCTGGAACGTCAGCTCCTGCGAGCCGAATTCGAGGGCGCAGCCGAAGCCCAGCGCGAGGGCCACGGCGACACCGACGCCGGCCCAGACGGGCTTCAGCGCGTCGCGCCGCTCCGTCTTCACCAGGTAGGCGATCAGGATGCACACGACGAGGCTGGCTTCCAGCCCTTCGCGCAGTCCGATCAGGTAGTTGCTGAACACGGCTCACGCCTTCCCGGAGAACAGCGCGCGGCCCCACCAGTCGTCGCCGTCGCGGACGCCGGGCGGGATCGCGAACAGCGCCGAACCCACGTGCTGGATGTACTCGTTGAGCTTGTCCCCGGCCAGGTTGCGCTGGACGGGGATGAACCCGGTGCGCGGGTCGCGCTGGTAGGCCAGGAAGAACAGCCCGGCGTCCAGGCGGCCCAGGCCGTCGGTGCCGTCGGTGAAGGAGTAGCCGCGGCGCAGGATGCGCGCCCCGCCGGTGGAGTCGGGGTGCGCGAGCCGCACGTGCGCGTCGGGCTTCATCGCCTTCAGGAACGGCTCGTCGCGCTCCTTTGCCTTGCCGACCGGGGCGCCCTCGCCCTTGTCGCGGCCGAAGATGTCCTCCTGCTCCCGCAGCGAGGTGCGGTCCCAGGTCTCGATGTGCATGCGGATGCGGCGGGCCACGAGGTACGAGCCGCCGGTCATCCAGGCCGGGCCGTCGGAGGCGGGCACCCACACGTGCTTGTCCAGCAGCTCCGTGTCCGTGCCGGCGATGTTGCGGGTGCCGTCCTTGAAGCCCATCAGGTTGCGCGGGGTCTGCGCCTCGGGCGTCGTCGACGACGTCTTGCCGAAGCCGAGCTGCGACCAGCGCACCACGGCCCTGCCGAAGCCGATCCGGGCGAGGTTGCGCACGGCGTGCACCGCGACCTGCGGGTCGTCCGCGCAGGCCTGGACGCACAGGTCGCCGCCGGAGCGGCGCCGGTCGAGGTTGTCGCCCGGGAAGTGCGGCAGTTCGGCGAGCGCCTCGGGCCGCCGGTCGCCCAGCCGGAACTTCTCGAACAGGGACGGCCCGAAGCCGATCGTCAGCGTCAGCCGCGACGGCTTCAGCCCCAGCGCCTCGCCGGTGTCGTCCGGCGGGGCCTCGGCGAGCCCGCCGTACGCGCCCTCGCCGACCGCGTGCCCCGCGGTCATCCGGCGCGCCGCCGCCGTCCAGTCCTTCAGCAGCCGGACGAAGGCGGCGCGGTCGTCGGTCGTCACGTCGAACGCGGCGAAGTGCAGCCGGTCCTGCACCGCCGTGGCGATGCCCGCCTGGTGCGCGCCGTGGAAGGGCACCGCCGCGCCCGTGCCGTGGCCCGAGGGTTCCACGTCGTCGCCGACGCGCGCCACGGCCACGGCGCCGCCCGCCGCGGCGGCGCCGAGCGCGAGCCCCGCACCGCCCCAGCCGATCAGCGCACGCCGTGTGGGGGAGGTCCCCGGATTCCTGCCGTCCGTGTCCGTCATGTCCGCCCCCGCCTACTTCACGACGGCCGCGGCGAGGCGGGACAGCGGCTCCGCGAGCGCGTTGACCGCGTCCGACAGCTCCTTGCGGTCCGCCTTGCCGACCTTGTCGTAGGAGGTGAACTCGTACGACGCCGTGTCCTCGCGGTACTCGTCGAGCAGCGTGTCCAGTGCCGCGAACTGCTTGTCGAGTTCGCTCACCAGCGCCGCGTCGTTCTCCTTCGCCACCGGCTTGAGCAGCTCGTACGACGTCTCGGCGCCCTCGACGTTCGCCTTGAAGTCGACGAGGTCGGTGTGGGAGTAGCGTTCCTCCTCGCCGGTGACCTTGCCGGTGGCGACCTCGTCGAGGAGTTCCTTGGCGCCGTTGGCCATGGAGGTGGGGGTGATGTCGGCCTTGCCGACCCGGTTCTGCCAGTCCTTGAGGTCCTTGACCAGCAGGCCGGCGAGTTCCTTCTCCCGGCCGCCGATCTTCCCGTCCTGCCACAGGGCCTTCTCCAGGCGGTGCCAGCCGGTCCAGTCGGCGGCCGGGTCCTGGCCCTCCTCCAGGCCGTCCTCGCGGACGTCCACCTTCGGGTCGATGTCGCCGAAGGACTCCGCGACCGGTTCGGTGCGCTCCCAGCCGATGCGGGACGGCGCGTACGCCTTCTTCGCGGCCGCCACATCGCCGTCCCGGACGGCCTTCGCGAACGCCTCCGCCTTCGGCAGGGTCTCGTCGGCCTGCGCCTGCACGTAGGCCCGGTAGGCGGCGACCGCCTTGTCCAGGCGGGGGTCCCGTTCGGCGGTGCTGCCGCCGCCGGTGGCCCTGACGTCCTGGCGGATGCCCCGGCCCTTCATGCCGGGCTTGCAGGCGATCCGGTAGTCACCGGCCTCGACCTCGGCGGTGACGCGCTGCCTGGTGCCGGGGCCGATGTTCTCCCGCTCGGTGACCACCCGGTCGTCGGGGAAGAGCAGGTAGACCTCGGTGACCTTGGAGCCCTTGTTCTCCACGGCTATCTCGATGTGCCCGGCCGGGAACTCCTTCTTCGACACCTCGCACGAGTCGTCCGTCGCCGTGACCTCGATGACCCGGTCCCCGTCCTCCCCGCCGCCCTTCTCGGTGCAGCCGGTGACGGCGGTCAGGGCCGCCGCGGTGACGGCGGCGGTGACGAGGGACAGTCTGACGGTGCGCATGGAGACTCCAGGGACTGAGCGGAAGGACGCGTGCGACACCCCGCACAGGGAAGGTGAGGCTCGCCTAACATACCTAAGGGTGTTTCACCGGTAAGCCAAGGGGAGGTCAAAAGCCCGGTCCCCGGCGCCGCCCGTCCGGTGCTTCAATACCCGGGTGACTTCGACGGCGGCCGTGACGGCGACGGACCACGACGTACTGCGCGTCTTCTGCGCGGCGAACGGCGGCTACGGCAACGAGCTGGGCGTCGTCCGCGACGGCTCCCTCCTGCCCGCGCCCGCGCGGCGGCAGGAGCTGGCGGCGCACCTCGGCTTCAGCGAGACCGTGTTCGTGGACGACCCCGAGCGGGGCGTGATCGACATCTACACCCCCTCCACGCGCCTGCCCTTCGCCGGGCACCCCTGCGTCGGCACCGCCTGGCTCCTGGACGTGCCCGAGCTGGTCACGCCCGCCGGGGTGGTGGGCACGCGGCTGGACGGCGAGTTCACCTGGATCGAGGCCCGCGCCGAGTGGGCCCCGCCGTGGGACCTGCGCCAGTACGCCACCGCCGCCGAGGTGGACCGCCTGCCCGTGCCGCCGCCGGGGGAGGGGGAGGGGGCGCCTTCCGCGCCTTCCGGGCAGCGGGGGAGGGTCTACGCCTGGGCCTGGGAGGACGAGGCGGCCGGCCGCGTCCGCGCCCGCGCCTTCCCCGGCCGCGGCGACGGCATCGAGGAGGACGAGGCGACGGGCGCGGCGGCCCTGCTCCTCACCGGCCTGCTGGGCCGCGCCCTCAACATCACGCAGGGCGCGGGCTCCCAGATCCTGACGGCCCCCCAGTTGGAGGGCTGGACGGAGATCGGCGGCCGGGTGATCCTGGAGCGCTGAACCAGGCGGCCGGACGTGCGGGCAGCCGCGCCCTCAGGCCGACACGCGGAACTCCGCGGCGAGCTCCCCGAACACGGCCGTGTTCAGCCGGAACGCCCGCTGGGACTCCGCCACCACCCGCTGCCGCTCCAGCTCGTCCACCGCGATGCCGTCCAGCAGCGCGCGGTAGGTCCGCTTGAAGGCGGCCGGGTTGGCGATCTCCTCGAACACGTAGCAGCGGACGCCGTCGCCGCGCCCGGCGAAGCCCCACGTCCGCTCCGCCCGGTCGCGGATCACCTGACCGCCGGACAGGTCGCCCAGATAGCGCGTGTAGTGGTGGGCGACGTACCCGGCCGGCCAGTCGCGGGCGCACTCCCCGATGCGCGCCGCGTAGGCCCGGGTGGCGGGCAGCGCGCTCAGCGCCGACCGCCACCCGGGGCCGCGCAGATGGGCGAGGTCGCGCTCCAGGGAGGCCAGCCGGAACAGCTCGGGGCGGATGAACGGCCCGGCCACCGGGTCCGACGCCAGTGGCCGCGCCGCGGCCTCCAGGGCCTCGTACACGAACCAGAGCTGCTCGGTGTAGCGGGTGAACGCCTCCACGCCGAAACGGCCGCCGAGCAGGCCGGACATGAACACCGAGTCGTGCGCCTCCATGTGCAGCGCGTGCGTGGCGGTGCGGATCTGTGCGGAAAACGCGTCCATGAACCCTGGCCTTCCCTCGTCGGCTGCCACCTGGTCGGCGTGCGGACGATTTTACCGACAATCCGTCGGCAAAGCCGTCGGGAGTGCGTTACCCACCACAGCGCGAAAGAACCCGCCCTCCGGGGAGAGCGGGCTCACAGGGACCGGAACCGGCCGTCGTGGCGGAGGCCTCAGGGCAGCGTGAGGATCTCCGCGCCCGAGTCCGTCACGACCAGCGTGTGCTCGAACTGGGCGGTGCGCCTGCGGTCCTTCGTCACCACGGTCCAGCCGTCGTCCCACATGTCGTACTCGTGCGTCCCGAGGGTCAGCATCGGCTCGATCGTGAACGTCATCCCCGGCCTGATGACCGTCGTCGCGTGCGGGCTGTCGTAGTGCGGCACGATCAGCCCCGAGTGGAAGGCCGTGCTGATGCCGTGCCCGGTGAAGTCCCGCACGACGCCGTAGCCGAAGCGCTTCGCGTACGACTCGATGACCCGGCCGATGACGTTGATCTGCCGGCCCGGCCTGACCGCCTTGACCGCCCGGTTCAGCGCCTCGCGGGTGCGCTCCACCAGCAGCCGGCTCTCCTCGTCGACCTCGCCGACCGGATACGTGGCGTTGTTGTCGCCGTGCACCCCGCCGATGTACGCGGTCACGTCGAGGTTGACGATGTCGCCGTCCCGGAGCACGGTCGAGTCCGGGATGCCGTGGCAGATGACCTCGTTGACCGACGTGCACAGCGACTTGGGGAAGCCGCGGTAGCCCAGCGTCGACGGGTAGGCGCCGTGGTCGCACATGTACTCGTGCGCCACCCGGTCCAGCTCGTCCGTGGTCACGCCCGGCGCGATGTGCTTCGCGGCCTCCGCCATCGCGCGCGCGGCGATCCGCCCCGCGACCCGCATCGCCTCCACGGTCTCGGGGGACTGCACCTCCGGTCCCGTGTACGGCGCCGGAGCGGGCCTGCCCACGTACTCGGGACGCCGGATGTTTCCGGGTACGGAACGGGTGGGAGACAGCTCCCCTGGTACGAGCAGCGACTGGCCAGACATGCCAGCGAGTCTAACCAGCGGGCGTGGGGGAACATGTCCGTGGCGAAAGGAGCCGC
>DASTDN010000175.1:0-9932 GCA_035710365.1 Streptomyces sp.
TCACCAACGCCTGCTATCCGCTCGGCACGGCCACCGGCGTGGCCCTCTTCGGGGCGGTGTTCTCGGCCCGGCTGGGGGAGAGGCCGGTGGGGGGCGCGGAGGCCGTCGGGACGGGCCGGTTCGAGCTCGTCGAGCCGGCGCTCCGGCCCCTGGCCCGGTCGGCGTTCTCCGGCGCCTTCACCGCCGTGTGCCTGGCCTCCGCGCTGGTGTGCCTGGTGGGTGTCCTGGCGGCGCGCATGCTCAGGGCGGGCGCGGAGACCGCCGGCGGGGGCGCGGTGCGGTCCCGTGCCCGGGTCTCCCGGCCCGCGTGAAGCCGGTGGACTCGGCGCAGCCGGCGGCGGGGACGGTAGGGGACCTCCTCAACCGCCCGAGGGCCGCGGCTCCCGACGGGAGCCGCGGCCCTCGGCCGTACGGCGGGGATCAACAGGTGGGGACGTTCGGCAGCCAGGGCTCGGACACGTCGATGAAGACGTTGGAGATGTAGCCGCCGTACGCCGGCAGGTACGACCAGGCGTCGTTGCTGTAGCCGTCGTAGTTGACCATTTCGCCGCGCACCTGGCACTCGACGCGCACGGTGGTCGGACCGGACAGGCTGCCCACGGAGGCGGAGCCGGTGGAGGCCGCCGCGCGGATGTTCACACCGGAGCCCCAGGTGGGGAACGGCGTGCCGGAACCGCCGGCGCTGCCGCCCACCAGCGACATGTAGTAGTTCCAGTCCCAGTTGGGGCCGGGGTCGGTGTGGTCGTTGCCCGGCACCTCGCTGTGACCGACGATGTGAGCCCGGTCCTTGGGGATGCCGTAGTGGTCGGCGAGGTGCGCGGTCAGCGCCGCCGAGGAGCGGTACATGGCGTCGGTGAACCAGGACGGGTCGTCGACGTAACCCTCGTGCTCGATGCCGACGGAGTACGGGTTCCCGGAGCGCGCGTGCCACGCCGTGTCGGCGTCGCGGACCATCTGCGTGACCTCGCCGTCCGAGGAGCGGACGACGTAGTGGGCGCTGACGCCCGAGGACGGGTTCTGGAACCAGCTCACCGTCCCGGCGTAGGAGCCCTGGGTCACGTGCACCACGACGTGGGTGATCGCGGAGGAACGGCCCGAGGCGTAGTTGCTGGTGCTCGCCGGGACCCAGCGGGCCGGCGGGTAGTCGGTGCTCCGGATGCCGGGCCGGCTGGGCACCCCGGCGTAACGGCCCCGCTCGGGGGACACCTCGCGCGGGGCGACGCGCACCTGCTCGCCGCCCGTGGTGAAGGTGCGGACGCCGTCGGCGAGGAAGCCGTAGACGGCGTCGGCGTACAGCCGGGCCGCCTGGTCGCTCTCAGCGGCGCCGTAGCGCGCCACCGCGCGGTACCACTCGTCGGTGTCGTCGCGCTCGGCGGCGCTCAGGCCGAGGTCGTCGGCGTAGGCGCGCAGGACGGCGGCGCCGCCGCGGACGTTGGCGGGGGTCTCGCGCTTGAGTTCGGCGACGGACGCGCCGGTGAGTTCCGCGGCACGTTCCAGCGTGTGCGTCTCGGGGTTGCTCACCAGGTGCATCACGCCGTAGCCGTTCGCGTGGCTCGGCCTGCCCCGGTGGCCGTCCAGGTGGGTCTCGCCGTAGCCGACGGCGACCAGCAGGTCGCGGGGGACGTCGAACTCCGTCGCGGCGTCGGCGAACGCGGTGTTCACCACGTCCTGGCCGGAGCCGCGGGGGCCTACCTGGGCGGGGGCCGCCCCGGCGGTCTGTACAGCCGTGGTCAGGGACAGGGCGACCGCCGCGCAGAGGAGTACGCCACGTGAGCGTCTCCACACCTTCCAGGTCATCGGACCGTCTCCGCTCTCGGCGCAGGTGGGGGGTACGGCCGGTCGGCGTGCGCCGGAGGACGCGACCTGCCGGACCACGGGCACACGGGGACACGGGTCGGTGCGCTCCCGGAAGCGGTGGTCACCGGCCATGGTGGGGGGTGAACCTGTCAGGTACAAGTCATTGTGCCACCGGCGAAACCCACCGGGCCGGCTTTCCCTCTGCCGACGCCCCTGCCGCAAGCGGCATCTGACGCCCCGTCGGCGGCACACCCCCCAGGGACCGGGCGCCCCTCAGACCTCCCGTGTACGCCGCAGCAGCCACACCAGGTACGGGGCCCCCACCAGCGCCGTCACGATGCCCACCGGGATCTCCGTCGGGGCGAGCAGTCGGCGGCCCAGCGCGTCCGAGGACACCACCAGGACCGAGCCCAGCACCGCCGCCATCGGCACCATGCGGGCGGTGCTGTTGCCGACGAGGCGCCGGGCCAGGTGCGGGGCGACCAGCCCGACGAAGCCGACCGCGCCGACCGCCGCGGCCGTACCCGCCGCAAGCACCGCGCCCGCGCCCAGGACGAGCAGCCGGGCGCGGCCCAGTTCGAGCCCGAGCGCGCGCGGCAGTTCCTCACCGAGGGCGAGCAGGTTCACCGGCCGGGCCGCCGCCACCAGCAGCACCGCCACCAGGGCGGGCACCGCGAGCCAGCCCAGCGCGTCCACGTCACGTCCGTACGTACTGCCCGCGAGCCAGCCCAGCGCGGACGCCAGGTTCATCTGCGCGCCCACCACCAGGATGTTCACCAGGGCCATCGAGGTGGCGGCGGCGCCGAGGCCCACCAGCACCACCCGGGTCGGATCGAGGCCGCCCGGTCCGCCGCCCCGCGTGCCCCGGGCCACCAGCACCACGACGCCCAGCATCAGCACGCCCCCGATCCCCGCCGCGGCGGGCAGCGCGGCCGCCGGAGCGGACGGGACGGCGACGATGACGGTGATGGCGCCGAGGGACGCCCCGCCGGTCACACCGACGAGTCCCGGTTCCGCCAGCGGATTGCGGACGACCGCCTGCACCGCGGCGCCCGCCACGGCCAGGCAGGCCCCGGCGAGCGCGGCCACCAGGACCCGCGGCAGCCGGTAGGACACCACGGCCTCGGTGATCTGTTCCCCGGTACCGAACAGGGCCGTGCCCAGTTCCCCCCAGCCGATGTGGACGTCGCCGACGCGCAGCGACACCACCATCGCCGCGGCGAGGGCGACGAGCCCGCCGCCGAGCGCGAGCGCGTACCCGGGCGCGCGGCGCCGGCCGGAGACGGCCACCGCCGCACCCGTGTCGGCGTCCCCCGTGCTGACCCGGCGGGCCATGGCCATGAAGACCGGCCCGCCGATCAGCGCCGTGACGACCCCGACGGGGATCTCCGCGGGCTGCGTGGCGGACGGCGTCACGACCAGTTGGGCCGCCGCGTCCGCGCCGAGCACCAGCGCCGACGTCAGCAGCGCCGACATCGGAATGAGCAGCGCGTGCCGGCGGACGCCGAGCTGGCGCACCACGACCGGCCCGATCAGCCCGACGAACCCGATCGGACCGGCGAGGGAGACCGCCGAGGCCGACATCAGCACCGCGACGAGAAAGGCCGCGGGCCGCACCCGGTCGACGCGTACGCCCATGGCCTCGGCCGTTTCGTCGCCGAGCGCCAGCAGATCCAGCGGACGCGCCAGCAGCGGGGCGGCCAGCGCACCGGCCAGGACGACCGAGCCGAGCACCAGGGGCCGTTCCAGACCGGTCTGCAGCAGTGTGCCGTTGCCCCAGAAGAACAGCCCGCGGGTGGCCTGCACGTCCAGCATCTGCAGGAACTCCGCCGCCGACGTCGCGGCCAGGGCGACGGTAGCCCCGGCGAGCAGCACCCGGCCGGGCGTCAGCACCCCGCCGCTGGTCAGCAGGTACACCACGGCGACCGCGACGAGCCCGCCGAGGAACGCCGCGCCCCCGGCGGGCAGCGGTCCCAGGCTCACCCCCGTGAAGGCGACGAGCACCACCGCGAAGTACGCCCCGGCGTTCACCCCGAGCGTGTCGGGCGCCGCCAGCGGATTGCGGGTCGCGCCCTGCACGAGCGCCCCGGACACGCCCAGCGCGACGCCGACCACCAGCCCGGTCAGGGTGCGCGGCAGGCGGCTGCCCATCAGGATGTCCCCGGTGCGGGGGTCGCCGTGGCCGAGGAGCCACTGCGCGATGTCGCCGATGCCCACCCCGGACGCCCCGAGCCCCAGGTGGACCACGCCGATCAGGCACAGCGCGAGGGACAGGCCGCCGCCCACGAGCACGGGCCGTGGGCGGCGGACGGGCGGGCCGGCCGTCAGCCCTTCGCGGGCCTTCAGTCCTTCGCGGGCCATCAGACCTTCAGAGCCTTGCCGGTCTCGTCGAGGAGGTGCAGCGCCGACAGCGGGCCGCCGAACAGCCAGGTACCCGGGTCGAGCGGCAGCGCCCGGTCGTCCTCGACGAACTCCAGGCCCGTCCACACCGCGTTGTCCGCGAGGTCACCGGTGAAGGGGTTGTCGTTGTCGGCGGCCACGTACAGGAACGTCGCGTCCTTCTCCACCTTCGTCAGGCCCTCCACACCGACCGTGGTCATGCCCCACGTGTCGGACCGGCCCTTCCAGCCGTTCTTCAGCCCGGCGAGGTTGAGTACCTGGGGGGCGATCGCGTCGTCGGTGAGCATCCGCACCGAGGCGGCGCCGTTCGCGGTGAAGCCCTGCGCGAGGGCGTACTTCAGGCCGCCCTTGTCCGCCTTCTCCAGCCTGCCCCGCAGACCGGCGGCCCGCGCGTCGATCCGGGAGTTCACCTCGACGGCCTTCTCCTCCTTGCCGACGGCCTTCGCCAGCTCGGTGAAGTTCTTCTTCATCGTCTCCAGTTGCGGCTTGGTGGTGTACGTGAACGCCAGCACGGGCGCGATGTCCCGCAACTGCTTCAGGTTCGCCTTCGACCGCTCGTTGTCCACGACGATGAGGTCCGGGTCGAGGAGCTTGATCTTCTCCAGGCTCGGCTCGTTGCGGTCCCCGACGTCCGTGACCCCGCCCGGCAGATCCGCGCCCCTGGCCGTGATCCAGGTGCCGTAGCCCTTGTTGTCGGCGTTGCCGACCGGGGTGACACCGAGCGCGACCAGTTCCTCGGCGTACGTCCACTCCAGCGTCACCACCTTCGCCGCGGGCTCCTCCAGCGCGACCTCGCCCTGCGCGGTGTCGACGGTGATGTCGCCGCCCGCGCCCCGGCCCCCGCCCGACGCGCCGTCCGCGGTGTCCCCGGCCGTCCCCGAGCCGCAGCCCGCGGCGGTCAGCGCGAGGGCCAGGACGGCAGCGCCCGTCGCGAGGGCGCGCAGCGTTCTCTGCATGATGCGTTTCTCCTTGTGAACTGGTGACGCGGACGAACCGCTGTGAGGACAGCCGTACGGGGACGGACGCCCGCGACGGCCGTGGCTCCGGGTGGGGCTCAGGACGCTGCGGGAACGTCAGGCCGCTGCGGGAAACAGGCGAGGAGGCCCGTCTCCGGGTCGCGTACGACACGGACACGCAGGCCGAAGGCCCGGTGGATGACATCGGGGGTGAGCACCTCGTCCGGCGAGCCGGACGCCGTGACCGCACCGTCGGCGGCCACCACGACCTCGTCGGCGTACGCCGCCGCCTGCATCAGGTCGTGCAGCACCACACCGCACGCGATGCCGTGTTCCCGGGCCAGCCGCCGCACGACGTCGAGCACCTCGAACTGGTGCCGCATGTCGAGATACGTCGTCGGCTCGTCCAGCAGCAGCACGCCCGCCCGCTGCGCCAGCACCATGGCCAGCCAGGCGCGTTGCCGCTCGCCGCCCGACAGTTCGTCGAGCCTGCGGTCGACCAACGGGGCGGCGTCCGTGACCTTCAGCGCCCAGCCGACGGCGTCGCTGTCCTCGGCGGTGTGCCGGGCCAGGGCGCCGCGATGGGCGTAACGCCCGTGCCGCACCAGCTCGCGGACCGTCACTCCGGCCGGAGCCTGCGACGTCTGGGGAAGGAACGCCAGACGCTGGGACAGCGCGCGCCGCCCGAGCGAACCCAGCGGTGCGCCGTCGATGCTCACCTCGCCCGCGAGCGGCGGCAGCAGACCGGCCACCGTCCGCAACAGGGTCGACTTCCCGCAGCCGTTGGGGCCGACCAGAACGGTGATCTCCCCGGCCCGCAGCGACAGGTCCACCCCCTTGAGCACCGGGCGGCCCGCGTGGCCGACGTCCAGCCCACCGGCCACCAGACGGACCTTGTCTCCGGACACCCCGGCCCCCTCCTGCTGACGCTCCGACGGCTGCCCACCCTACAACTTAGGTAAGGCACGCCTAACGGGTGGTCTCGGATGCGGGCAACTTGTGACCATGTCGAGATCTGCCGCCGCCACCGTGCGGGTGCTCGACGCCCGGGTGCCCGGCGGGGGATGTGGGTCGGCGTGCCGTCAGCCCGGCGGATGCCACCGGGTCCGGTCGATGCCACCGCGTCCGGCGGATGCCACCGCGCCCGGTGGGGCGGGCGCGGGGCGTGTGGGCGATGCGCGGGGGACGGGGTGGGGTCAGCGGTCCTGCGACAGTTCCAGCAGCTCGGCGAAGGTGCCGCCGGCGCCCACCAGTTCGTCGTAGGTGCCCTGCTCCGTGATGCTGCCCTGCTCCATGACCACGATGTGGTCGGCGATCCGGGTGTTCTCCAGCCGGTGGGTGACGACGATCGTGATGCGGTCCGGGGCGATGGCCCTGATGCGTTCGAAGATGCGGTGCTCGCCCCGCGGGTCCATCTGGGAGGTGGGCTCGTCCAGGATCAGCAGGGCCGGACGCCGGTACAGGGCGCGGGAGCAGGCGATGCGCTGCCACTGCCCGCCGGACAGCTCCGCGCCGCCCCACACCTCACGGGCGAGCAGCGTGTCGAGCCCGGCCGGCAGCTCCTCGACCGCCTGCCGCATGCCGACCGCCTCCACGGCCTCCCACACCTGGTCGTCGTCGCGGCTGAGGGGCTGGCCGAGCGTGACGTTCTCCCGGGCCCGCAGCGGCCACTGCGCGAAGAGCTGCGGCACGAGACCGGTACGCCGCCACACGCTCTCCGGTTCGATCTCGGCGAGGTCCACGCCGTTCCACGTGACCCGGCCCTTGTCGGCGAGGTGGATTCCGGTGACGAGCCGGGTGAGCGTCGACTTGCCCGAGCCGTTGGCGCCGACGACCGCGACGATGTCCCCGCGCCGCAGCGTGAGCGAGACGCCGTCGACGGCGGGCCGGTCCCTGCCCGGGTACCGGTAGACCACCTCGTCCAGCCGGATCTCCTCCACCGGCCCGGTGACCGACCGCGTGCCGCGCCTCGGGGCCCGCGCCCGCGCGTCGTCCAGGAACGCCTGCATGTCGGTGAGGTAGAGGCTGGTGTGGAACAGGGCGGCGCCGTTCATGATCACTTGGCCGAGCGCGGCGAGCGTGGTCTGCACGGCGATCACGGCGGTCGCCGCGAGTGCCAGCGCGATCCGCCCGGACGCGGCCAGCCAGGCGAGCGCCCCCCACGTCGCGACGAGGAACACCCCGGCCACCAGCGCGGCCAGCAGATCGATACGCAGCGTGCGGGGCGCGGCGGCGAGGGTCCGCCGGTCGCAGCGGTCGGACAGCGTGCGGTACCAGTACGTGAGGTAGCCGGTCATCGAGTTGGCCCGCACCTCGTCCCCGTACCGGGGGTTCGTGGACCAGTAGCGCATCATGCCGCGGACGTTGCGGTCGGCGATGTTGGCGTAGTGGATCTCGTAGTCGACGCGGGCCGAGAGCACCGCGCCCGCACCGGCCGGGAGCACGGCCAGCAGCAGGAGCGGCAGCAGCAGCGGGTTGAGCACGGACAGCGCGCCGGCCGCCGTGACCATCCGGATCAGCGCCGACAGGAACCGCTGGGCGTCCATGACCATCACGTGCGCGCGGACGACGCCCATCTCGGCCGCCTCCTGCCGGTCGGCGAACCCGTCGACGGCGTACGCGGACGCCTCGACACGGCACACCGCCTCCACCAGCGCGGAATCCATCGCGGTGATGATGCGGGGTGTGACGCGGCGCTGCGCGTAGGCGGCGACCGTGTCGGCGACGCGGGCCGTCCCGGCGGCCACCCCGACGACCATCAGCGCGGGCAGCGCGTCGTGCAGCCGGCCGGTGACGGCGCCCGTGCCGAGCAGCGGGCGCATCGCGCGCGCGGTGGCGGCCAGCAGCACGGCCGCGGCGATCCCGGTGACCACCGGACAGGCCAGCAGGAGCAGCACGGCCCGCCGGTCGATGCGCCAGGACATGCCGATGATGAGGTGCAGGGCCTTGGGGATACGGGCGCACAGGGCACGGAAGGTGACGTCACCGAGCGGGTTCACGGAGAACTCGCCGGTGTACGTGATCTCGGCGGGAGGCGGGGGAGGGAGGGGCCCGGCCTGACCGGTGTCCGGTGCCGTGTCCGGCGCGGCCTCCGGTGCCGCGCTCGCCGCGGTGTCCCGCGTGGTGCCGGCCGCGGTGTCGGGTGTGAGGTCTGATGAGGTGTCTGATGAGGCCAAAGGGGCTCCTTCGTCGTCCACGCGGGCACGTGCGCCGCTGCTACCGGACCCAACGACGCGGGCACCGGCTACGCACACACGTCTTTCGGACGAAGGGGATGGCGCGGGACGGACTTGCCCGGACGTCAGGAGCCCCCACCGGGGGAGTCGGCGGAGCACGCGGCCGCGTGCTCCGCGCTGCCGAGCCCCGGGTCCCCGGGCTTCCGGGGGCCCGGTGCACCGGTCGCCCCGGAGCCGGATCACCCCAGGCCCAGCACCTCCGCCGTCCGCTCGGCCATCCGCGCCTCGCCGAGGGCGTTGGGGTGGACGGGTACGACGTTCTGGCCGAACAGCAGCGGCTCGACCCACCGGGTGCCGCTCGGCCGGCACGCGTCGTGGCCGTCCGACACGCGGGAGAAGTCCACGTACGTGGCACCGGACTCCACGGCCGCCCGCTCCACCACGGCGTTGAGGTGCGCCTGGAGCGCGCGCAGGTACGGCACGTCGCCGGAGGCGATCGGCAGCTTCAGGAAACAGGACGGGTTGGCGGTGGCCGGCACGATCCACGGGTAGCCCAGCACCGCCACGCGAGCGCCCGGAGCGCGCTCCCGCACCTTCGCCAGCGCCGCCTTCAGCGCCGGGTACGTGTGGGAGTCGATCTTGTCGTCGAAGGACGTGCCGTACAGGGTCTTGCAGGGGCTGCCCTGGCCGGCGCTGAGGAGCCCGGCCGTGCCGCAGGCGAGCATCGCGCCGACGAAGGTGCTGTTGTCGTTGCCGCCGATCGTGAGCGTCACCAGGTCGGTGTCCTGCCGCAGCGCGTCGACCTGCGGTGCCACCCCGGGATACTGCGACTCGGTGAAGTGCCTGGTCTGCGCGGCGCCGCACGTGACGTCGGTGAGGCGGGCGCCGGTGCGCGACGCGAGGACCCTCGGGTAGTTCGCCGTGGAGCGCAGACACAGCGGCGACGTGAGATCCACGGGCAGGACGCCGGACCACGCGCTGTAACTGTCGCCGAGAGCCACGTAGTCGAGGCCGTCGTCGGAGTGCGCTGCGGGCGCGGCGAGCGCGAGGGCGGCCACGGACGCCACGGCGGTTGCTGTTGCGGTCATGACACGGCGGAGTGCGGGCATCGGCGTTGCTCTTTCCTCTCGGCCCCGGCCATGCGGGCGGGATCGAGGTGCGGTGCGGCGGTGTGCCGGGTTCGGAATGCGGGCGGTCGCGGTGAACCGCGCGTGCGAGCGACACCGCCCGGTCCAGCCGATAGGCAATGTGGAGCCGCCCCGACCGCGCGTCAACCGTGTCGGCCAACCTTCCCCAAATCCCCACGACGGCGGCCACAGACCGCCCGCCCTCCCACTCGTCCGACGGGACCGCCCTCGTGCACACGCTCCCTCGGCGTGCATGCGTCCGAACCCGTCCCGCGCGGCTCCGGGCTGGGAGGACCCTCGCGTCCTTGGGCGTCGGAAAGCCCGTACGTCTGCGGATGCCGGACGGGTCGTACGCCCCGGGTTGCCGGGGGCTTGTGCGCCTCCGGAGGCTGGGCGGCTCGTGTGCCTCGGAATGCTGGGCGGCTTGTGCGTCTGCGGGTTTCGGACGGCTCATATCTTCTGTGGGTGCCGGGAGG
>DASTDN010000176.1:0-3394 GCA_035710365.1 Streptomyces sp.
CTCGGCCAGGTCCGCGACGAGAATCCGTGCCACACCCAGCGGCATGTTCAGCAGAGCGGACACCTCGGCGACCGACTTCACCTCACGGCACAGGTGGCAGATGCGCTGGTGTTCCGGAAGCAGTCCCATGAGCGCTGCCGGGTCGGCCGTCGTGCTGATCAGCGCCTCGATGGCGAGCTGATAGCGCGGCCTGGTCCGGCCGCCGGTCATCGCATACGGACGTACCAGCGGCTGGTCGGCCCCGTCCTCGTACGGCTCCGCGTACGGATCATGAGAGGCGGTGGGCGGGGTCATGGATCCTCCGGGCGGGACAGCAAGTCGGTCAGTCGTGCCGTCTGACGGGGCCGGTGGGGGGATTGTGGCGGCCGGACGGTGATTTCGTGAGGCGGGTGGTGCCGGGACGGATCAGTGAAGCAGACTTCCCTGGAGTTCGGCGCGCAGATCAGGCGTGAGCACCGTCCCCGCCCGGTCCACGAGAAGCGCCATTTCGTAGCCGACCAGCCCGATGTCGCACTCCGGGTGCGACAGGACGGCCAGCGACGATCCGTCCGAGATGGACATCAGGAAAAGGAACCCCCGCTCCATTTCCACGACCGTCTGTGCGACCGTGCCTCCGTCGAAGATCCGGGACGCCCCGGCCGTCAGCGAGGTCAGCCCCGAGGCGACGGCCGCGAGCTGGTCGGCGCGATCGCGCGGAAACCCCTCCGACATCGCCAGGAGCAGACCGTCGGCGGACACGACGACGGTGTGGGACACCCCCGGGGTGTTCTCCACGAAGTTGGTGATCAACCAGTTCAGGTTCTGTGCCGCCTGGCTCATCGGGCTCAACTAACGCTCCTGCTGGTGAGTGGGCCGTGGGAAGCTGCCGGTCTGTCCCGACCCGGCCTGACGACCCTGTGCGATACCCCGCCGCAGATTGGTCAGCCGGCCGCGCACGTCGTCGGGCGCGCGCGAGACCTGCGGACCGGTCTGATGAGGTTGCTGCTGAGCCGTGCCCGGGACGAGGTTCGCCCTGGGCACCCGGCGCGGCAGGCCGGAGGTGGTCACGCCACCCGCGGCCGGCTGCCGCACCCGTTCCGCCTGCCGTACGAGATCGTCGTTCGGCGAGCTGCGCCACGGTGCCGCCGCGCCGGAGCGCTGCGGACCCGTGGAGGTCTCGGACTGCTGCGGCGCGAGAGGCGCGGAGCCGCCGTGCTGCTCCCGCTCCTGTGCCTCCTGGCGCCCGCCGCCGTGGAACCAGTTGGTCTCCAGCCTGTCGAACAGCGGCGTACGGCCGTCACCGGGACCGGCGGCCGGGGGCAGCGCCTCCGGCTCCGGGCGGGACGGGCGCTGCTGCGGGGCGGGCGGACGCGGGGCACCGAAGTCGGAGCCGCCGCGGAAGCCGGAACCGGCACCGAAGTCCTGGCCGCCGTGGGCACCGCCCGCGGGACGCTGGAACTCCTCACGCGGGAAGCCGTCCTGGTACGGCGAGGCGTCCGCCCCGTCCCCGCGGCCCGGCAGGACGTGCCGGCCGGTGGAGCCGCCGTCCTGGACCGGCCCGGCGAACTGGTCGGCGGAACCGGCGTCGTAGGCCTGACCGGCCGGGAACAGGCCGCCCGAGGGCATGGTGTCCCGGGCGGACGGGCCGGACGGGGAGCCGAAGACGTCCGGGCGGACGAACGGGGCGCCGCCCTGCTGCGTCTCCGGGCCGCCGGGCGCCGGGGCGGAGTAGTCGGGGCGGGCGAACTCGGCCGTGGAGCCGGCACCCTGCCGCTCGTCGTGGCGCGGGACCACCGGCATCTCGGCGGTCGAGCCGACGCCCTGCCGGTCGTCGTGGCGCGGCATGCGCGGCGTACGGCCCGAGTCCTGGTCGTCGTGGCCGCGCGGGGCGTCGAGCGGGGAACGGGGCACGGGCGGCTGGGCGTTCTCGTCGCTCCAGCTCGGCCGGGACGGCTGCGTGGTGCCACCGGGCAGCTCGGCGCGCGGGCCGCCGCGGGCCGGGAGCTGCGGGCGACGGGTCTGCTCGTCGTTGCCGCCACGCTGGCCGCCGAAGAGGTCCTGGTCACCGCCCTGCGGGCCGTTCGGACCAGCAGGCTGCACGCCCTGCGGGGACACCGGGGTCCGGGTGCCGAAGGCGGCACCCGCGTCGGCCGGGGCCGGACGGTGCTGGGGGCCGGCCGGGCTCTGGGGGCCGGGCGCACCGCCCGGACCACCGGGGGCGCCGGGGTGTCCGCCGTCGCGGCCGGGCAGCGCGGCACGAGGACTCTGGCCGATACCGAGCAGACCCGGTCCGCCGGAGCCGGAGCCGAGCAGGCTGCCGCCGCCGGGACCCGAGCCGAACGAGCCGTTTCCGGGGCCCGGGCCGAGAGAGCCGCTGCCGGGACCGCCGCTGCCGCGCCCGCCGCCCTGGGCCGCGGCACGCCGGGCCGCCGCGACGCCGGCGGAGGCCTGCGCGGCGGCGGGGCCGCCCGCGGACGGCTGTCCCTTGGGCTGGGGCTTCTTGCCGCCCTGGGCGACGTCGACGGGCAGCATGACCAGCGCGGTCGTGCCACCGGAGTCGGACGGGCGGAGCTGGATGCGGATGCCGTGCCGCTGCGACAGCCGGCCGACCACGAACAGGCCCATGCGGCGGGAGACGGAGACGTCCACGGTGGGCGGCGAGGCGAGCCGCTCGTTGATCGACGCCAGGTCCTCCGGGGACAGGCCGATGCCGGTGTCGTGGATCTCGATCAGCACCCGGCCGTCGGGCAGCGCGTGACCGGTGACCTTGACCTTGGTCTGCGGCGAGGAGAACGACGTGGCGTTCTCCAGCAGCTCGGCGAGCAGGTGCACGAGGTCGTTGACGACCCGTCCGGCGACCTCGGTGGTCGGTACGGCGGCCAGCTCGATGCGCTCGTACTGCTCCACCTCGGAGGCCGCGGCACGCAGCACGTCGACCAGCGGGACCGGGCGCGTCCAGCGGCGGCCGGGCTCCTCGCCCGCGAGGACGAGGAGGTTCTCGCCGTTGCGGCGCATGCGGGTCGCGAGGTGGTCGAGCTTGAACAGCGACGACAACTGGTCCGGGTCGGCCTCGCGGGACTCCAGCTCGGAGATCAGCGACAACTGGCGCTGGATCAGACCCTGGGAGCGGCGCGAGAGGTTGGTGAACATCGCGTTGACGTTGCCCCGCAGCAGCGCCTGTTCGGCGGCCAGACGCACCGCCTCGCGGTGCACCTCCTCGAAGGCGCGGGCCACCTGGCCGATCTCGTCCCGGGAGTGCACGCCGACCGACTCTACGGACGTGTCGACGTCCTGCGGGTCGGACTCGGAGAGCTGCTTGACCAGCTCGGGCAGCCGGTCCTGGGCGACCCGCGTGGCGGTCTCCTCCAGGCGGCGCAGCGAACGGATCATGGAGCGGGCCACGACGAAGGCGCCG
>DASTDN010000177.1:0-5560 GCA_035710365.1 Streptomyces sp.
TCTCGCACCGGAGCCTCGCGCCGAGGCTGTAGCGTGGCCGACGGAGACCGTGACAACACCGCGCGCACCGCGGGCAGAAACGACGGCGAGGACTGATGGCACAGCAGCAGCGCGCTCAGGGCCCGTCCGACCCCGAGGCGACTGGCGGCGGCATGTCAGACGCGCCGGAGCACTGGGGCAACGGCGGGCTGGTCGGCGACGGCCGGTACCGGCTGACCCACCGGCTCGGCCGGGGCGGCATGGCCGAGGTGTTCGCCGCGGAGGACGTCCGGCTCGGGCGGACCGTCGCGGTCAAGCTGCTGCGCGCCGACCTCGCCGAGGACCCGGTCTCCAAGGCCCGCTTCACGCGCGAGGCACAGTCGGTGGCGGGCCTGAACCACCACTCGATCGTCGCCGTGTACGACTCCGGCGAGGACGTCGTGGGCCGTCAGTCGGTGCCGTACATCGTGATGGAGATCGTCGAGGGCCGCACCATCCGCGACCTGCTGCTGAACGCGGAGGCGCCCGGCCCCGAGCAGGCTCTGATCATCGTCTCGGGCGTCCTGGAGGCGCTGGCCTACTCGCACCAGCACGGCATCGTGCACCGCGACATCAAGCCCGCCAACGTCATCATCACGCACAACGGCGCCGTGAAGGTGATGGACTTCGGCATCGCGCGCGCCCTGCACGGCGCCCAGTCCACGATGACGCAGACCGGCATGGTCATGGGCACCCCCCAGTACCTCTCCCCGGAGCAGGCGCTCGGCAAGGCCGTCGACCACCGCTCGGACCTGTACGCCACGGGCTGCCTGCTCTACGAGCTCCTCGCGCTGCGTCCCCCCTTCACCGGCGAGACGCCGCTGTCGGTGGTCTACCAGCACGTGCAGGACATCCCGACGCCGCCGTCCGAGACGTGCGACGGCTGCCCGCCCGAGCTCGACGGCCTCGTCATGCGGGCGCTGGCCAAGGAGCCCGACGACCGCTTCCAGACCGCCGAGGAGATGCGCGGCCTGGTCCAGTACGGGCTGCAGATGCTGTACGACCAGGGTGGTCACACCGGCACCTGGAACACCGGGCCGGTCGACACGCACGACGGCCGGCACACCCCGGCCGGCGGCTTCGCCGGTACGACGGCCATGCCGCACCCCGACGGCCACGGCACCACGCAGATCCCCCCGGTCCTGCCCGGCGGCTACGGGGGCGGCGACGACGGCGGCTTCGAGGGCCACGGCAACAGGGGCAGCGGGCGCGGCAGGCTGTGGATCCTCGCGGTGCTCGCGGTGATCGCCATCGCGGCCGGTGTCGCGCTCGCCCTCAACAACGGCGCTGGCGGCGGCGGTGGCGACGGCAAGGAGTCGCCGGCGGCCACCGAGACCGACAAGGACCACAAGTCCAGCCAGACGCCGAGCGACGGCTCCACGGAGGGGACGACGGGCACGGGCCAGGACGCCGGCACGGGCGCCGACCCGGACTGGTCGCCGTCCTCCTCGCCCTCGGTCACGCCGTCTCCCACCCACACCGGCGAGCCGACCGAGGAGCCCACGACGGACGAGCCGACCTCGGAGCCGACCGAGGAGCCGACGACCGGGGACGACACCCCCGAGGAGCCCACCGACACGGCGGAGCCGCCGACCGGCGGGACCCTCGACGGCGGCACCATCGGCAACGGCGACCACTGACCGGTCCTCGTCCCGCTTCCTGTTTTTCCCGCCACGCGCGCGTGCGGCCCGGAGGGGCCCCACGCGCGCGTGCGCGTGTCCGGGGCCGCCGGGAGGCACCCGGGCCACCCTCCCCGGGCTCCACGCGCGCGTGCGCGGGTCGTACGCAGTGGGCCGGGCCCTTGGTCCCCAGGTGCAGGGCTCCTTGCGCGCGTGCGCGGGTCGTACGTGCGTGGGTCTACGGGGCGGGACTCGGCGGTGGGGGCGCCCGTCAGCCCGGGAAGGGGTCGCACACGGCGTCGTACCGCCGGGTCCACCACACCACCCGCGCACGACCTGGTCGCCGTGACAGTAAGTCGCCGATGCTCGCAATCGGTCACGGGACTCCGCGGAGGCGGCGTCCCGGAGTCGTGATCATGTGCCTGGGCAAATGACGTTTCGACCGCCGTCCGGAATTCTGGCCTCCGGCTCTTTGGTTTTCGGTTTTCCCGATCTTCGGGTTTTCCGGCCGCCGGGGGCCGTTTTGTCGATCATTCTCCGATCGGCTCGGAAATGCGGCGCGCCCGGGCCGCGGACGGTGTCCGGAAAATGTGCGTACGGGCCCGCCGGGCCGGAGTGACGGCCGGTGCCCGGACGGTGCGCGGGGCCCGGAACCGCCCCGCGCCGGGCCCGCCGGCCGCCCCGATGCCGGCCCGTCGGCGGCCGGTCGGGGCCCGTCACACAGCCCGGCCCGTGGCCGTCGAGGGGGAAAGTCGGTATTTTTCCTCCTTCGCCCACCCGGTCGGTCTCACATACTGGCTCTTCCCGTGTCCGGGGTGCCCGGGATAACGTGCCGTTGTTCCGGCCCCCTGCCAGGCTGTGATCAGTGCCGTGACCAGCGGCTGCTCCGGGTGTGCGCGAGGTACGTGGATATCCAAGGGCAAATACTTGGAAATCCAAGGAAAAACGCAGGTCAGGAAGGGTTTCACAGAATTGTGGAGCACTGGGTAACGTGATTCTTGCAGGGCGCTCGCCGGGGCACCTGTCACGCCTGTTCCCGGCCGAGTGGCACCCACCCCGTGCCCGTAGGACCAGAACAGGTGAGCCTCCCCGGCTCCCAAGGAGCGGGGGAGACCCCCAGGCCTACCGGCAACCCCGGGGGCCGGAACGACGGAGGAGCACACGTGACCGTGGAGAGCACTGCAGCGCCCAAGCCGCGACGCAGCGCCGGAAGCAAGGCCGGTACCACCGGCGGCAGGCGCACCGCCGCCACGACGCGCGCGAAGAAGAGCAACGAGCCCCCGCTCGTCCAGCTCCTGACGCCCGAGGGCAAGCGCGTCAAGAACGCCGAGTTCGACAAGTACGTCGCCGGCATCACCCCCGACGAGCTCCGCGGCCTGTACCGCGACATGGTGCTCACCCGCCGCTTCGACGCCGAGGCCACCGCCCTGCAGCGCCAGGGCGAGCTGGGCCTGTGGGCGTCCCTGCTCGGCCAGGAGGCCGCCCAGATCGGCTCCGGCCGCGCCCTGGACGACGAGGACTACGTCTTCCCGACGTACCGCGAGCACGGCGTGGCCTGGTGCCGCGGCGTCGACCCGACGAACCTGCTCGGCATGTTCCGCGGCGTGAACAACGGCGGCTGGGACCCCAACAGCAACAACTTCCACCTCTACACGATCGTCATCGGCTCCCAGACGCTGCACGCCACGGGCTACGCCATGGGCGTCGCCAAGGACGGCGCCGACTCGGCGGTCATCGCCTACTTCGGCGACGGCGCCTCCAGCCAGGGCGACGTGGCCGAGGCGTTCACCTTCTCCGCGGTCTACAACGCCCCCGTGGTGTTCTTCTGCCAGAACAACCAGTGGGCGATCTCCGAGCCGACCGAGAAGCAGTCCCGCGTGCCGCTGTACCAGCGCGCCCAGGGCTTCGGCTTCCCGGGCGTGCGCGTCGACGGCAACGACGTCCTCGCGTCCCTCGCGGTCACCAAGTGGGCCCTGGAGCGGGCCCGCAACGGCGAGGGCCCCACCCTCGTCGAGGCGTACACGTACCGCATGGGCGCCCACACCACCTCCGACGACCCCACCCGCTACCGGCACGACGACGAGCGGGCCGCCTGGGAGGCGAAGGACCCGATCCTGCGCCTCCGCCGTCACCTGGAGGCCGCAAACCACGCGGACGAGGGATTCTTCACGGAACTCGAAGCGGAGAGCGAGGCGTTGGGCAAACGAGTGCGCGAGGTGGTCCGCGCCATGCCGGACCCGGACCACTTCGCCATCTTCGAGAACGTGTACGCGGACGGGCACGCGCTCGTCGACGAGGAGCGCGCCCAGTTCGCCGCCTACCAGGCGTCGTTCACGGACGCAGAGGGGGTCTGACATGGCTGCGGGAACCGTGACATCCAAGAACATGGCTCTGGCCAAGGCGATCAACGAGTCGCTGCGCCGCGCCCTGGAGGCCGACCCGAAGGTCGTCGTCATGGGTGAGGACGTCGGCAAGCTCGGCGGTGTCTTCCGCGTGACGGACGGCCTGCAGAAGGACTTCGGCGACAGCCGCGTCATCGACACCCCGCTCGCCGAGTCCGGCATCGTCGGCACGGCGATCGGTCTCGCCCTGCGCGGCTACCGCCCGGTGGTGGAGATCCAGTTCGACGGCTTCGTCTTCCCCGCGTACGACCAGATCGTCACGCAGCTCGCGAAGATGCACGCCCGCTCGCTGGGCAAGGTCAAGATGCCGGTCGTGGTCCGCATCCCCTACGGCGGCGGCATCGGCGCGGTCGAGCACCACTCGGAGTCCCCCGAGGCCCTGTTCGCGCACGTCGCGGGCCTGAAGATCGTCTCCCCGTCGAACGCGTCCGACGCGTACTGGATGATGCAGCAGGCCATCCAGAGCGACGACCCGGTGATCTTCTTCGAGCCCAAGCGCCGCTACTGGGACAAGGGCGAGGTCAACACCGAGGCCATCCCCGACCCGCTGCACAAGGCGCGCGTGGCCCGCGAGGGCGCCGACCTCACCCTCGCCGCCTACGGCCCGATGGTGAAGCTCTGCCAGGAGGCCGCCGCCGCGGCCGCCGAGGAGGGCAAGAGCATCGAGGTGCTGGACCTGCGCTCGGTCTCCCCGATCGACTTCGACGCGGTCCAGGCGTCCGTGGAGAAGACCCGCCGCCTGGTGGTCGTCCACGAGGCGCCCGTCTTCTTCGGCTCCGGAGCGGAGATCGCCGCGCGCATCACGGAGCGCTGCTTCTACCACCTGGAGGCCCCGGTGCTCCGGGTGGGCGGCTACCACGCGCCGTACCCGCCGGCCCGCCTGGAGGAGGCGTACCTGCCCGACCTGGACCGGGTGCTCGATGCCGTCGACCGCTCGCTGGCGTACTGAGGAGAGGGTCGTGACGACGATGACGGAAGCGTCCGTGCGCGAGTTCAAGATGCCCGACGTGGGCGAGGGACTCACCGAGGCCGAGATCCTCAAGTGGTACGTCCAGCCCGGCGACACGGTCACCGACGGCCAGGTGGTGTGCGAGGTCGAGACGGCCAAGGCCGCCGTGGAACTGCCCATCCCCTACGACGGCGTGGTCCGCGAGCTGCACTTCCCCGAGGGGACGACGGTCGACGTGGGCACGTCGATCATCGCGGTCCAGGTGGGAGACGGCGGCCCCGCTCCCGAGGCCGCGGTTCCGGCGCAGGCGCCCGCGGGCGAGGCCGAGCCGCGGCAGGAGGAGCAGGCCGAGGCGAAGGGCTCCGGCCGCCAGCCGGTCCTCGTCGGCTACGGCGTGTCGACGTCCGCGACCCGGCGCCGCCCCCGTAAGGGCGCGCAGCCGCAGGCCGCGCAGATGGCCGGGGCGATCCAGTCCGAGCTGAACGGCCACGGCGGTGCGCCGTCCGCGCCCGCCGCTCCGGCCGCCCCCGCCGAGGCGCCCGCCCCGGTGTCCGGTGGGGCGCGTCCGCTGG
>DASTDN010000178.1:0-3325 GCA_035710365.1 Streptomyces sp.
GTATGGCGTCGGTTGCTTTGCCGGTGGGCGAGGTGGAGTCGCGTCTTGGGCAGTGGGCCGGGCGGTTGGGTGTGGCGGTGGTGAATGGTCCTTCGGCCACGGTGGTTGCGGGGGATGCCGAGGCGGTTGCCGAGTTCGTAGTGGCGTGTGAGGCGGATGGTGTGCGGGTGCGTCTCCTCCCTGTGGACTACGCCTCGCATTCGGCCCACGTGGAGGCGGTCCAGTCCGAACTGGAGTCTCTGCTTGCCGGTGTTCGTCCTGGGGCGGGGTCGGTGCCGTTTTATTCGACGGTGGATGCGGGCGTGGTCGATACGGCCGGGCTGGACGGGTCGTACTGGTTCCGTAATCTGCGGCAGCCGGTGCGGTTTCAGGAGACGGTCGAGCGTCTTCTGGCGGACGGTTTCTCGGTGTTCGTGGAGTGCAGTGCGCATCCGGTGCTGACTACGGCGGTCCTGGAGACGGCTGAGGCCACTGAACGTCAGGTCTGTGCGGTGGGTTCGCTGCGGCGTGACGAGGGCGGCATGCGCCGCTTCCTGACCTCGGCCGCGGAAGCCTTCGTGCAGGGCGTCGACGTTGCCTGGCCTGCTGTTTTCGAGGGTACGGGTGCTTGTCTCACGGACCTGCCCACCTACCCGTTCCAGCGGCAGCGTTACTGGCTTGAGTCCCGTCCCCGGGTGGTGGCCGCCCGTGCGGGTCAAGAGGAGGGCGGGCTGTCGTACGAGGTGTCGTGGAAGGGCCTGTCGTTGCCGGAGTCGGTGCGGCTGGGCGGCCGGTGGCTGCTGGTCGTGCCCGAGCGGCTCGACGCGGACGGGACACGGGTCGCGCGGGACATGGAGACGGCCCTCACCGAACACGGCGCCGCAGTTGAGCGCGTCGCCGTGGACGTGACGGCGTCGGACTTCGACGCCCGTATGCAAGGGGCGTTCGAGGAGGAGAAGGACGTCACCACCGTCCTCTCCCTGCTCGGACTCGCCGAGGGCGCGCACCCGGAGCACGGCGAGGTGTCGCTCGCGGCGGCGGCGTCGCTGACGTTGATGCGGCGAGCCCTGCGGGACGACTTCCCCGCCCGGGTGTGGGCGGTGACACGGGGTGCGGTGTCCGTGGCGCCCGGTGAGATGCCGGAGACGGCGGGTGCCCAGCTCTGGGCCCTCGGGCGGGTCGCCGCTCTCGAACTCCCCCGTTCGTGGGGCGGCCTGATCGATCTCCCGACGGGAGCCGATGCACGGTCGGCCGGACTCGCGGTGCGGGCACTGGCCGTCGGGCGTGAGGCCGGTGAGGACCAGATCGCGGTGCGGCCCTCCGGCGCCTACGGCCGACGCGTCGTACGGGTCGCCGACACCGTCCGCCCGGGCCGGGAGGGCTGGCGCCCGCGTGGCACGGTACTGCTCGCCGGGGACCTCGGTGCCGTCGGCGAGCCGCTGGTCCGGCGGCTGCTCACGGACGGCGCGGACCGCGTCGTACTCGCCGGTCCCGGGCCGGCCGAACTCCCGGCCGGGCTCTCGGACGTGGCCCGGCACGTGACGGTCACCGCCGTGCCGGACCTCACGGACCGCGCCGTCCTGGCCGCCCTCCTGACCGAGTGTGCCCCCGCAGCGGTGGTCGTCGTTCCGCCCTCGGTGGGGCTCGCTCCGCTGGAGAGCACGGGCCCGGCCGACCTCGCGGCGGCCGTCGCCGCGAAGACCGCGACCGCCACGCACTTCGACGCGCTGCTGGACGGGCCGGACGTACCGGAGCTGGTGCTGATCTCGTCCGTCGCGGGGATGTGGGGCGGTACCCGGCAGGGCGCGTACGCCGTCGCTTCCGGCCACCTCGACGCCCTGGCCGCCCGTCGCCGCGCCCGCGGCCTGCCGACGGTCTCCGTCGCGTGGACGCCCTGGGCCGGCTCCGTCACCGCGGACGGTTCGGCCGCCGAGTCGCTGCGGCAGTACGGCATCACACCGCTGGAGCCCCGGACGGCGCTCGCGGAGCTGAACCGGGTGGTGGGGCTGGGGCTGGGCGGCGGAGTGGGCCATGCCGCGGTGGCCGACGTCGACTGGGCACGGTTCCTGGCGTCCTTCACCTCCGTACGGCCCGGCGTCCTCTTCGACGACCTGCCCGACGCACGCCGTGTCCGCGAGGAAGAGGCACAGGCCGAAGCGGCGGCAAGGGCGGACCGAGCCGCAGCCCGCGGGGACGCGTCCGCCGGTACGGAGCTGGCGCGCTCCCTGCGCGACCAGCCCGCGAACGTCCAGCGAAAGGCACTCCTGGAGCTGGTCACGGCCCACGTGGCGGCCGTACTGGGTGAAGGCGCTCCGGACGCGGTCGACCATGGCCGGGCGTTCAAGGACATCGGCTTCACCTCGATGACCTCGATGGAACTGCGCAACCGGCTCAAGGAGGCCACCGGACTCACCCTCCCGGCCTCCCTCGTCTTCGACCATCCCCACCCGCGCGCCCTCGCCGACCACCTCCGCGGGGAACTCCTCGGCGAGGACGACACGGAACGCACAGCCTCCGGCCCGGACGTCCCGAACACCCCCCGCCCGGCGGACCACGACGAGCCGATCGCCATCGTCGGCATGGCCTGCCGCCTCCCCGGAGACGTCACCACACCCGAGGAGCTCTGGGAACTGCTCGAAACCGGCCGCGACGCCATCACGGGCCTGCCCGTCAACCGCGGCTGGGACATCACGAGCCTGTACGACCCGGACCCGGACGCGGCGGGCCGCTCCTACGTCCGTGAGGGCGGCTTCCTCCACGACGCGGGTGACTTCGACGCCGGGTTCTTCGGCATCTCACCGCGCGAGGCGTTGGCCATGGACCCGCAGCAGCGCATCGTCCTGGAACTCGCCTGGGAGGCGTTCGAACGCGCCGGTCTGGACCCGGCCGGCCGACGAGGCAGCCGCACCGGCGTGTTCATGGGAACCAACGGCCAGCACTACATGCCGCTGCTCCAGAACGGCAGCGACAGCTTCGACGGCTACCTCGGCACCGGCAACTCGGCCAGCGTCATGTCGGGCCGGATCTCGTACACGCTGGGGCTTGAGGGGCCGGCGGTGACGGTGGACACGGCGTGTTCGTCGTCGCTGGTGGCGTTGCATCTGGCGGTGCAGGCGCTGCGGAGCGGTGAGTGCGACTTCGCCCTCGCGGGCGGTGCCACCGTGATGTCGACGCCGGACGTACTCGTGGAGTTCTCACGTCAGCGAGCAGTCGCCTCCGACGGCCGCTGCAAGGCGTTTTCCGCGTCGGCCGACGGCTTCGGCCCGGCCGAAGGCGCTGGTGTGCTGCTGGTGGAGCGGTTGTCGGATGCGGTGCGTGGTGGTCGTCGGGTGTTGGGGGTGGTGCG
>DASTDN010000179.1:0-10042 GCA_035710365.1 Streptomyces sp.
GGGGCGGCGGGCGGTCGGCGTGCCGCCGCCCCTCCGGCGCGGGCCGCCCGGCTACGCCCTCGTCAGACGGTATTCGGTGGTCGGGAACCCGATGTTGGTGCTGCACCGGGTGCTGACCTGGGTGGCGGTCCAGTTCCATCCCACCGGCACCATGCACGCCCACACGCCCTCGCCCGGCGCGATGACGTTGTAGCTGATGCCGTTGGGCACACCGCAGTCCGGGTCCCAGGTGACCCAGTCCCAGGTCATCCCCGGCGGGACGGAGCACTGCCAGCCCGCGGCCTGCGCCGGTCCCACGGCCTGCGCCGGTCCCGTGGTCGCCATGGTCAGACCACCGGCCAGGACGGCGGTCAGCGACACCATCGTGAGCGCTCTTCGAACGGCACCCATGTGCACTCCTTGGTCGAGGGCGGCCACCGCCGCCCGGAGACGCACATCGGAGCAGACCCCGCGCAGGCGGCACAAGAATCGGCGGGCCCCCCGGGGGCACCGGCCCCGCATCTTTGCCGCACCGGGCAATTCCCGGGCCCCGGGCTTCCCCCGGGACCAATGGCGCCGCGCCCGGTGACCGCGCACAATGGCGGCACCCGCACGGCGGCGCGTCAGGGCCTCCGCCTCCGACGGCCCACGTGGCCGGACCGCACGGCACGGCCCCTGTGAGACATGACGGGGGGACGGCCCTGGAAACGATCGAGAGGGGCCCCGAAGGACCCCTCTGATCTGCGTTCGCACCGTCGGGACGACAGGATTTGAACCTGCGACCCCTTGACCCCCAGTCAAGTGCGCTACCAAGCTGCGCCACGTCCCGGCGCGTGACCTCACCCGAGGAACACGCACGTCAACCCTACCGCACGGGCCGTGCGCGGCATTCCGCGCGGCATGCTTGACACCCCGCCGCGGGCGCGCTCAGGGTGGCCGGAGCAGACGGGGAACGTCCCTGGACCGTCCGGAGAGGGGCTCGCTCTCATGGTGGATGCGCTCGGTGTCGCCGTCGTCGGATTCGGCTGGATGGGCCGGGTGCACACGCAGGCGTACGCGCGGGTACGGCACCACTTCCCGGACCTGGCGCTGCGGCCCGAGCTGGTCACGGTCGCCGAGGAGGTGCCGGGCCGGGCCGAGGAGGCCGCCGCGCGGTACGGGTTCGCGGCGGCGACCCGCGACTGGCGCGAGGTGGCCGCCGACCCGCGCGTACGGGCCGTCAGCATCACCGCGCCGAACTTCCTGCACCGTGAGATGGGCGTCGCCATGGCCGGGGCGGGCAAGCACATCTGGATCGAGAAGCCGGTGGGACTCGGTGCCGGCGACGCCCGCGCGGTGGCCGACGCGGTCGCCGCGGCCGGAGTGCAGGGCACCGTCGGCTTCAACTACCGCCACGCCCCCGCCGTGGAGGCCGCCCGCGAGCTGATCGCCGCCGGGGAGATCGGCACCGTCACGCATGTGCGTCTACGGCTGTTCAGCGACTACGCGGCGCACCCGGAGTCCGCTCTGACGTGGCGTTACGAGCGGGCGCGCGGCGGCAGCGGGGTGCTGGGGGACCTCGCCTCGCACGGTGTGGACCTGGCGCGTTTCCTGCTCGGCGAGATCGTCTCGCTCACCGCCGACACGGCCGTCTTCGTGCCCGAGCGGGCCCGCCCGGCGGGCGCCACGGCGGGCCACGCGCGTGCCGCGGGCGGCGCGCCGGGCCCGGTCGAGAACGAGGACTACGTGAACTGCCTGCTGCGGTTCGCCTCGGGAGCCCGGGGGGTGCTGGAGGCGTGCCGGGTGTCGGTCGGCGAGCAGAACGCGTACGGGTTCTCGGTGCACGGCACGCGGGGCGCCGTCTCCTGGGACTTCCGCCGCATGGGCGAACTGTCCGTGAGCCGCGGCACCGCGTACCAGGACCAGCCCGTCAGCACGGTGTACGTGGGCCCGGGACACGGCGAGTTCGGCGCGTTCCAGCCGGGCGCGGCGAACGCCATGGGCTATGACGACCTGAAGGTGATCGAGGCGTACCGCTTTCTGCGCTCGGTCGCCGGGGGCACGCCGTGCGGGGCGACCCTGGCGGACGCCGTGCGCGCGGCGGAGGTGCTGGACGCGATGACGCGTTCGGCGCGCAGCGGTGCGTGGACGGGCGTGTCCGACGCGCCGTAGGCGTCACGGCGGCCCAGGTCACCGTACGGGCGCCGCGGGGACGTCCGGCGGCATGTTGTACGGGGTCACGACCTGGATGGGGGACGGCAGGGTGGGGCCCGCGGGCGGCAGCGCGCCGTGGGCGCGCATCAGGACGCGGCACGCCTCGCTGACGTCCTGGCGCAGGTCGTGGTGGAGGACCGCGGAGAGGCGGTGCCCGGCCAGCAGACGGGTGTTGTCCTGGTCGAGGTCGTGCGCGACGAACACGGCGCACTCGCGGCCGGCGTCCTCGAAGGCGCGCAGGGTGGCGATGTTGCCGCCGCCGATGGAGTAGACGGCCCGGATGTCGGGGTCGCGGTCGAGGGCCGCGCGCACCAGGTCGTACTGGGTGGCGTCCAGGCCCTGGCCCTCGGTGATCTCGACGAGTGCGCGGCCGGGGCAGCGGGCGCGCATGACACCGCGGAAGCCCATTTCGCGTTCCTCCTCGTTGCGGAAGAAGCCGCTGCTGAGGCTGGTGAGGACGTTGCCGGGCCGGTCGCCGAGCCATTGCTGCACGAGGTAGGCGGCGGTGGCGCCGGCCGCGCGGTCGTCGATGCCGACGCAGCCGACGCGGGCGCTGGCGGGCAGGTCGGTCACCAGCGTCACGACGGGGATTCCGGCGGCGGCGAGCCGGCCCACGGCCGCGGTGACCTCGGGGACGTCGGGCGCCTTGAGGATGACGCCCTGCGAGCCGCGCCGGGCGATGCGGTCGAGGACCCGGACCAGTTCGGCGGCCGGGCCGGTCTCGCGGAAGTGGAAGCGGGAGCGCAGCACCGCCGGGTGCAGCGAGGGCAGTTCGGCCTCCAGCGCGGCGCGGACGGCGGTGGTGAACCGGCCCGGCGCCTGCATCACGATGTCGGCCATGAAGGTGCGGCCGACCAGTCCGACCTGGGTGCGCTGCCGGTCCAGGTCGGCGAGGGCCCGGTGCACCTCGCGCGCGGTGCTCTCCCGGACGCCGCCGCGGCCGTTGAGGACCCGGTCGACGGTCGCCTCGCTCAGACCTGCCTGGCGCGCTATCTCCCGGATCGGGAACGGGTGGCCCATGCCACGGCTCCTTGAGGGGTTTTTGATGGCCTGCTGCTGGTTGTTCGACAGGTTTGTCAGGACAACAATGACAGCACTGCGGCGACCCTGTCACCGAGAGGACGACGATGTCCACCACGCCCCCGCACGCCCGCGTCCGGCCGTCCGGGGCCGCTGAACGGCGGCCCGGCGCACGGCTGTCCGGGCGGGACTGCGACCTCGCCGCGTTCCGTGCCCTGACCGGCCGGACCACCGCCCCGGCCGACTTCCCGCACGCCACGGCCGTCGAGCGGAACGTCCCGCTGTACGACGGCGACCGCGTCCTCGCCGCCGACCGTCCCGCCGTTGCGGAGGAGCTGGTGCACGCGCTGGCCGAGGGGCCCGGTGTCGTGGTCGTGCGGGGCGCGTTCCCGGACCCGGCGGTCGTGGACCGGGCGACGGCCGTGTTCGAGGCGCTGATCGCCGCTCAGCGCGCGGCGGGCACCGCCCCCGGCGACCACTTCGCCCGGCCGGGCGCCAACGACCGCGTGTGGAACGCGCTGGAGAAGACGGCGCTGCACGACGCGGAGGCGTTCGCCGACTACTACGCCAACGACGTCCTGGCCCTGCTGTGCGAGGCCTGGCTCGGCCCCGGCTACCAGATGACCTCGCAGCTCAACGTGGTCAACCCGGGCGGCGTCGCCCAGGCCCCGCACCGCGACTACCACCTGGGGTTCCTCGACGACGAGGCGGCGGCCGCCTATCCGGCGCACGTCCACCGTCTCTCCCCCGTGCTCACCCTGCAGGGCGCCGTCGCGCACTGCGACATGCCGGTGGAGTCGGGGCCGACGCTGTTCCTGCCGTACTCGCAGACGTACGAGCCGGGCTACCTGGCCTGGCGGCGGCCCGAGTTCCGGGCGTACTTCGAGGCGCACCACGTGCAGCTCCCGCTCGCCAAGGGGGACGCGGTGTTCTTCAGCCCGGCGCTGTTCCACGCCGCCGGCACCAACCGCTCGGCGGACGTGCGGCGCATGGCGAATCTCCTCCAGGTGTCGTCCGCGTTCGGCCGCGCCATGGAGAGCGTGGACCGGGTGGCGGTCGCCGCCGCGGTGTATCCGGTACTGCTGGAGCGCCGGGCCCGGGGCGTGGACGCGCGGTGGCTGGAGAACGTGATCGCGGCGAGCGCGGAGGGCTACGCCTTCCCCACCGACCTCGACCGGAACCCGCCCGTCGACGGACTGGCCCCGCCCTCGCAGGGGGACCTGGTACGGCGGGCGCTGCGCGAGGAGTGGTCCCCGCGGGCGCTCCACGAGGCGCTGCGGGCCGGTGCCGGGCGCCGGACGGGCTGAGAACGGGACCGGGACATGCCGGGGCGGCGCCCGCACGCGGTGGGGCGCCGTCCGTGAACCGCTGCGGAAAGGACCTTCCTGCCATGGGACTTCTCGACGACAAGGTCGTCCTCGTCAACGGCGGCAGCCGGGGCGTGGGGGCGGCGGTCGCCCGTGCGGCGGTCCGCGCGGGCGCGGTCGTCGCCGTCACGGGGCGGCGCCCGGAGCCCGGTGAGGCGCTGGTGGCCGAGCTGGCGCGGGCGGGCGGCGAGGCGCTGTTCGTGAGGGCCGACCTGGCGGACGCCGGGCAGGCGAAGGCCGCGGTGGCGCGGGTCGTGGCGGCGTACGGCCGGGTGGACTGTCTGGTGAACTCCGCCGGGCTCACCTCGCGCGGCACCCTGCTGGACACCACGCCCGAGCTGTTCGACGAGCACATCGCGGTCAATCTGCGGGGGCCGTTCTTCGCGATGCAGGCGGCCGTCGCCGACATGCTGGCCCGGAAGGCGCCCGGCACGATCGTCAACGTCATCACGTCGTCGGCGCACGGCGGGCAGCCGTTCCTCGCCCCGTACGTCGCGGCGAAGGCCGGGCTCGCGGGCCTGACCAGGAACGTCGCGCACGCGCACCGCTGGGACCGGGTCCGGGTCAACGGCCTGAACATCGGCTGGACCGACACCGAGGGCGAGGACGCGACGCAGCGTGCCTTCCACGGCGCGGGCGACGACTGGCGGGAGCGGGCCGCCGCCCGGCTGCCGATGGGCCGACTCGGCCGTCCGGACGAAATCGCCGACTTCGTCGTCCTGCTGCTGTCGGACCGTTCCGGCGTGGTCACCGGCTCGGTGATCGACTGGGACCAGAACGTGCTCGGCGCCCTCGACTGACCCCGTCCGCCGGAACGACCCTCACCCAAGGAGCACAGACCGTATGCGTATCGGAATCCTCGGCCTCGGCCGCATCGGCGCCTTCCACGCCGAGACCCTGGCCGGGCTGGACGCCGTCACCTCGCTCGTGGTCGCCGACCCGGCCCCGGACGCCGCGAAGTCGGCCGCCGAACGGTTCGGCGCGGACGTCGCGGACTCCCCCGAGGCGGTGCTGGCCGCCGGGGTGGACGGTCTGGTGGTGGCCGCCGCGACCGACGCCCACCCGGCCCTGATCCGGGCCGGCGTCGAGGCGGGGGTGCCCGTGTTCTGCGAGAAGCCGGTGGCCCGCACGATGACCGAGAGCGTGGCGGTGCTGCGGGCGGTCGAGGGCAGCGGCGTACCGATCCAGATCGGTTTCAACCGGCGTTTCGACGCGGGGTTCGTGGCCGCGCGTCAGGCCGTGCGCGGTGGCGAGCTTGGCCCGCTGCACACCGTGCGGTCCACGACGCTGGACCCGGCGCCGCCGCCCGCCGCGTACGTCGCCGCGTCCGGGGGCATCTTCCGGGACTGTTCCGTGCACGACTTCGACGTCATCCGCTGGGTGACGGGCCGCGAGGTGACCGAGGTGTACGCCGTCGGCGGCAACCGGGGCGCCGGGTACATCCGGGAGGCGGGCGACGCGGACACCACGGGGGCGGTCCTCACCCTGGACGACGGCACGATCGCGGTGGTGTCCAACAGCCGGCACAACGCCCGCGGTTACGACGTCCGCATGGAGCTGCACGGCTTCGCCGACTCGATCGCGGTGGGGCTGGAGGACAAGCTGCCGCTGCGGTCGGTGGAGCCGGGCGCGGTCTTCCCGGCGGGCACCCCGCACGACTTCTTCATGGACCGCTTCACGGCCGCCTACCGCGCCGAACTCACCGCGTTCACCGAGGTGGTGGCGGGTTCCCGGCCCTCGCCCTGCACGATGGCCGACGCGCTGGAGGCGGGCTGGATCGCCGAGGCGTGCACGCTGTCGCTGCGCGAGCACCGGCCGGTGACGATCGCCGAGGTGCGGCAGGGCTGATCAGCGCCAGGGGGAGGGGGCGTGGTCCCCGCCCCTCCCCCTGGGACGGGCCCTCAGGCCCCGCAGGACCGCAGGAACTTCCGCGTCCGTACCGCGATCGGCAGCGGCTTGTCCGGCTCGCACGGGTACATGTCCTGCTCGACGATGGCGAACAGGTCGACACCGAGCTTCTGGGCCGCCGCCAGCACGGGCCCCAGCTCGGGGACTCCGGACGGCGGTTCGCACATCACGCCGCGCTGCACGGCCGGCCCGAAGGGCACCCCGTTCGCCCGGACGTCCGCGAGGATCTCGGGGTCGACCTGCTTGAGGTGCAGGTAGCCGATGCGTTCGCCGTAGGTCTCGATGAGCTTGACGCTGTCGCCGCCGCAGTAGGCGTAGTGCCCGGTGTCCAGGCACAGGCTGACCAGGCCGGAGTCGGTCGAGTCGAGGAAGCGCTCGACGTGCTCCTCGGTGTCGATGTGGGTGTCGGCGTGCGGGTGGACGACGATGTCCAGGCCGTAGCGCTCCCCGACCTCGTGGCCGAGGCGCTCCATGCCGCGGGTGAGGTGGGTCCACTGCTCGCCGGTCAGCTCCGGCGGCTCCAGGATCTCGGCGGTCTTGTCGTCGCGCCAGAAGGACGGGATGACGACGAGGTGCCTCGCGCCCATGGCCTGGGTGAGCGCGGCGACCTGGGCGACGTGCTCCCAGGTGGCGTCCCAGACGGCGGGGCCGCGGTGCAGGCCGGTGAAGACGGTGCCCGCGGAGACCTTGAGGTCCCGGCGCCGCACCTCGTCGGTGAGGCGGGCCGGGTCGGTGGGCAGGTAGCCGTAGGGGCCCAGCTCGATCCAGGAGTAACCGGCCTCGGCGACCTCGTCGAGGAAGCGTTCCCAGGGGACCTGCCGGGGGTCGTCCGGGAACCACACGCCCCAGGAGTCGGGGGCGGAGCCGACGCGGATCCGGTCGAGCACTGGGGCCATGTCTGTCAGTTCCCTTCCAAGGAGGGTGCGGACGCCTTCAGGGTTCCCGCCTCGGGGAGGCCTGCGGTGTCGACGCCGCGTACCTGGGCCAGTTCGTGCTTGAGGGCGGCCAGTTCGGCGCCGCCGGCCATGTGGTTCGTCAGCTCGTCCAGGCCGACCTCGCTGCGGGCGGCGCTGAGTTCGAGGGTGCCCAGGCGCAGCACGCTGAAGTGGTCTCCGACCATGTAGGCGTGGTGCGGGTTGTGGGTGATGAAGATGACGCCGAGGCCGCGGTCGCGGGCGGCGGCGATGTATTTGAGGACCACGCCGGACTGCTTGACGCCGAGGGCGGCGGTCGGCTCGTCCAGGATGAGGACGCGGGCGCCGAAGTGGACGGCGCGGGCGATGGCGACGCACTGGCGCTGGCCGCCGGAGAGGGTGCCGATGGGCTGTTCCAGGTCGTCGAGGACGATGCCCATGTTGCGCAGTTCCTCGTCGGCGGTCCGCTTCATGCGCTCGATGTCGAGGCGGCGTACCGGCCAGGGGCCGCGGGTCAGCTCGGAGCCGAGGAAGAAGTTGCGCCACACGGGCATGAGCGGCACGGTCGCCAGGTCCTGGTAGACGGTGGCGATGCCGCGGTCGAGGGCCTCGCGCGGGGTGGAGAAGCCGACGGGTTCGCCGTCCACGAGGAACTCGCCCTCGGTGTGCCGGTGCAGCCCGGAGACGATCTTGATGAGGGTGGACTTGCCCGCGCCGTTGTCGCCGAGGACGCAGGTCACCCGGCCGGGGTGGACGGCGAGGTCGACGCCGTGCAGGGCGCGGACGTTGCCGTACGACTTGCCCGCGCCGCGCAGTTCCACGACGGGGCGGCCCTCGTCGGGCGCGGGGTCCGGGGGCACGGCGCCGTCGGTTCCGGTTGCCTTGGTGGTCATGGGTTCACCTCCGGGTCGCCGTGCGGCGGACCCACAGATTGACGAGGGTGGCGCCGAGCAGCATCACGCCGAGGAAGGCCTTGAACCAGTCGGGGTTCCATCCGGCGTAGACGATGCCCTGGTTCACCATGCCGAACATGAAGGCGCCGAAGACCGGGCCGATCGCGGAGCCGTAGCCGCCGGTCAGGAGGCAGCCGCCGATCACCGCGGCGGCGATGTAGATCAGCTCCTGGCCCACGCCCTCGCCGGACTGCACGGTGTTGAAGGAGAACAGGTTGTGCATGCCGACGAACCAGGCGCCGAAGCCGACCGTCATGAAGAGGGTGATCTTGGTGAACTTCACGGGGACGCCGACCGCGCGGGCGCTGTCCTGGTTGCCGCCGACCGCGAAGATCCAGTTGCCGTACTTGGTGCGCAGCAGCACCCAGGTGGCGATCGCCGCGAAGACCAGCCACCACACGACGGTGATCTTGACCTGGACGCCGCCGACGTCGAAGGAGGACGCGAACAGCGACCTGGCCTGCTCGAAGCCCTCCATGTCGCTGATGTCGTCGGTGGCGACGTTGCCGGTGACGAGTTTGGTGACGGCGAGGTTGGTGCCCTGGAGGATCAGGAAGGTGCCGAGGGTGACCAGGAAGCTGGGCAGTCCGGTGCGCACCACCATCCAGCCGTTGAACGCGCCGATGGCGAGGGACAGCACCAGGGCGAGGACGATGCCCGTCCACACGTTCACGGTGAGCTGGTAGCTGAGCATGCTCGCGGTGAGCGCCGAGGTGATGACGGAGACGCCGGCCGACAGGTCGAACTCGCCGCCGATCATCAGCAGCGCGACGGGCAGCGCCATGATGCCGATGGTGGACGACTGGTAGAGCACGGTCGCCATGGAGCTGCCCTGCCGGACGGCGGGCGCCGCGATCAGGAAGAAGACCAGTACGGCGAGGGCGCCGAGGAAGACGCCCACCTCCGGCCGTGCCAGCAGCCGCAGGACCGGCGGGCGCCGCGTGGTGCGCCCGTCGGTCTGCCGGGGGCCGCCGGCCGGCGGTGTGGTCACCGCCGGCTCAGCCCGCTGGGTCATGCCGCTCACCTGGTGCCCTTCGCGGCGAACCCGGCGACGGTGTCGACGTTGCTCTTGTCGACGAAGGCCGGACCGGTCAGCACCGGCTGCTCGCCGCCGCCGCTGTAGTTGCCGTTGTTCTTGTACAGCCACAGGGAGTCGACGGCGAGGTAGCCCTGGAGGTAGGGCTGCTGGTCGACGGCGAACTCGATGCGGTCGTCCTGGATGGCCTTGGTGAGTTCCTTGTTCAGGTCGAAGGTGGCGACCTCGGCCTTGCTGCCGGCGTCGCCGACGGACTGCACGGCGGTCAGCGCGAAGGGGGCGCCGAGCGTGACGACGTGGTCGATGCCGGAGTCCTGCTTGAGCTTGGCGGTGATGGTCGACTTCACGGACGGCATGTCGGTGCCGTTGACGTAGAGGTTCTCCACCGAGCCCTTGAAGGTCTTCTTCACCCCGTCGCAGCGCTGGGTGAGGCCGATGTTGCCCTGCTCCTGGACGACGCAGACGGCCTTCTTGGCGCCGACCTCGTTCAGCTTCTTGCCGAAGGCCTCGCCGGCGACGGACTCGTCCTGCCCGAAGAACTGGAGCAGCCCGAGGTCCTTCCAGTCGCTGAGGCCGGAGTTGAGGCCGACGACGGGGATGCCGGCCTTGGTGGCCTTGGCGACGGCGCCCTTCATGGCGTCGGGCTTGGCGAGGGTGACGGCTATGCCGTCC
>DASTDN010000180.1:0-4380 GCA_035710365.1 Streptomyces sp.
TTGACCCAGGAGTGGACGTGGTCGATGGCGGCGTTGGCGGCGGAGGCGGCCGACGAGGCGCCGCGGGCCTCGATGATGGCGGCGCCGCGCTTGGCGACGGTCGGGATGAAGTCCTCGGCCAGCCACTTCTCGTCGTTGACGGCCTCGGCGGCGCTCTTGCCGCCGACCGTGGCGTGGAAGATGTCCGGGTACTGGGTCGCGGAGTGGTTGCCCCAGATCGTCAGGCGCTTGATGTCGGCGACCGTGGAGCCCGTCTTCTTCGCGAGCTGGGTCAGCGCGCGGTTGTGGTCCAGGCGGGTCATCGCGGTGAAGCGCTCGGCGGGCACGTCCGGGGCGGCGGCCTGGGCGATCAGCGCGTTGGTGTTGGCCGGGTTGCCGACGACCAGGACCTTCACGTCGTCCGCGGCGTGGTCGTTGATGGCCTTGCCCTGCGGCTTGAAGATGCCGCCGTTCGCCTCCAGGAGGTCACCGCGCTCCATGCCCTTGGTGCGGGGGCGGGCGCCGACGAGCAGGGCGACGTTGGAGCCGTCGAACGCGACGTTCGGGTCGTCCGTGATGTCGATGCCCTGAAGGAGCGGGAACGCGCAGTCGTCCAGCTCCATCGCCGTGCCCTCGGCGGCCTTCAGCGCCGGGGTGATCTCCAGCAGGCGGAGCTTGACCGGCACGTCCGCGCCGAGGAGCTGGCCGGAGGCGATGCGGAAGAGCAGGGCGTAACCGATCTGGCCGGCCGCGCCGGTGACGGTGACGTTCACGGGAGTGCGGGTCATGGCGTTCTCCGTATGAAGCTGGTGGTGGGGCGTCCCTGCCCCGGGATTCGCGGGATCCCCCGCCCCGTCCTCCCGGTTCGCGGGGGCCGGCGTCCTCGGCCAGGATGATCGATCACCGGTACGGATGATCGATCTCTTGGCGTCAAGAGAGATCCCGCGTCAGGCTATCGCGCATCCGTCACGACACACGGCCGGGTCGGTGTGGCCCGCCCCACAGAGTGGCACGCCCGGAGCCGTACGGCCGCGGACGCGCCCGCCGGACAAGGGACGGCGGGCCGCCCGTCCGGGAGAGGGAGAGACAGGGCGGCCCGCCGGAGGGGAACCGATCGGGACCGGACTCCCGTGGGGGTACGGTTCACGTGCCCGGGATCGGGACGCCCATACCTGCCGGACCGGGATTCTTGCGAGAGACCCCGGGTCGGCCCGCAGCCCGCCGCCCACGGAACACCCGAGTCAGGCCCGGGTCGGCCCGCCACCCGCCGCTCGCAGACGCCACCCGCGTGCGGCAGCAGCCCGCCGTCCACGGGAACCGCCCGCGCACGGCACGCTGCCGCCGTTCACGCGGACGGCGCGCACACGGTCGGCCCTGGTCGTCCCGCTCATCGCCCGCCACCGGGTGCCCGTACCGCTCCGTACGGGCACGTCACTACTCCGTGCAGCCCCGCTGGCCGGTAGCGGCCAGGGTCACGCACGCCTTGGCGTCCGTGACGTCCGCGACGGCGACCATCGGGGTGTACGCGCTGGTGTCGCCGGGCTGCGTGATGGTGTCCGACTGCCCGGACCCGGCGCCCCCGCCCTCGACGGCCCCGCCGCCACCGGCCTTGGCGCCCGCCGTCACGCTGACCATGTCGCCCTGCGCGGCCTGGGTGACACGGCCCCACGCGGCCCCGCAGGTCTCGCTGTAGCGGACCTCGACAACGGTCGTGCCGACGGTCGCGGACTGGGCGGTGGTCACGAACTCGCCGCCGCACCCCATGTTCTCCGCGTCCTTGCCGGTGCAGTCGTCACCACCGCACTTCACGCCGGGCGGCAGCTCGGCCTCGGTGCTGACGGAGGGCGAGGGGGCGGGACCGGCGGCCTTGTCGCTGCCCCCGCCCAGCAGGAAGAACGCGCCCGCGGCCACCGCGAGCACACCGACGGCGGCGAGGACCAACGGCACGCGCCGCCGCTTGCCGCGCCCGTCGGCACCAGTACCGGTACCCGCACCGTGGCCCGTGCCGCCCCGGCGAGGACCGCCCGGAGCGCCCGGGGCCCGGCCATTCTGCGGGTGGCCGTAACCGCCGGTCACGTTCCACGAGTTGGCGGGACGCGCGTCGCCGCTGTCGGAGACCGTCGGCTGCTGCGGTACACCCGGAGGCTTCCCGGCGGCTGCGCCGGTGGCCGTCCGGCCGGGGGAACCCGGCGCCCCGCCCGTACCCGTGCGGCCCCCGGAACCGGGGCGCCCGGCCGGGCCTCCCGCGGGTGCCCCGCCCAACTCGCCGAGCGCCGCCCGCGCCTGCGAGATGCGGATGGCCTCCATCGTCATGTCGTGCCGCATCTCCGAGCGGCTCCAGGCCCGTTCGGCGAGTTCCCACAGGGTGGTCAGATGGACGGGATGGGTGCCGGTGACCTCGGCCAGGGCCACGACGGCGCCCTTGGGCGCCAGCAGCCGACCGTTCAGGTAACGCTCCCAGGACGTCTTGCTGTAACCGGTGCGGTCGGCGACCGACGCGATACTCAGCTCACTGCGATCCACGAGCCGCCGTAACTGGCTCGTGAACTCCGCTATCTGCGGATCGAGTTCCTCGGGCAAGGCCTTCCAACGAGGCATCGCTCCCCCTTCCCCCCGGTCGTACTGGTCGTTCCCCCACGCGTGGCGGCCGCGCCGCCCGCCAAGTGTCCCACCGGCCCCCACCCGCCCTGGTCCGCTCCCGGCGGCGCAGTTCCCGGGAGACCCCGGAAATCCCCGGGAAACAGGGCTGTGCGGGTCGTAGCGGAACGGTCACTTCCGTGCCACAGCGCGCTGACAGGCGTTGATCGGCGGCCCGCCGGTGAACGAGTGTGGAGCGCGGCGGCCCGCCCCTACTCGGGGGAGGGGGCGGACCGCCGCCCGCCCCGAGGCCACGGCCCCCGTCCGGACCCGCGCATGCCGGACCCGCGCATGGTCCCTGCCGCCCCGGCCGGCGTCAGCTCACCGTGAAGTGCAGCGTGTCCTTCAGGAACGGGATCTCCAGCCAGGGACTGGGCTGGGCCATCATCGCCAGCAGCACGATCACCAGGCCGAGACCGCCGTACGTGACGATGTCCGTGAAGCGGGAGCGCACGGCGAGCATGCCGACGCCGGGCAGCAGCCAGCGCAGTACGGCACCGGTCAGCAGCGCGACGCCGATCAGCAGCGTCCCGACACGGAACACGTCCAGGGCGGTCAGCAGCAGGCCCAGCCCGACGAGGGACAGCACCGCGAGGATCGGCCACTGCCGTGCCGGGGCCGGGGCGTCACCGGGCGCGGCCCGGCCCCCGCCCTCGGGACGTGCGGTGTCCCTCGTGAACAGCGGGAAGCGCCGGGTCGTGCGCCGCGGACGGCCCTCGGCGTCGGGCGCGCTGACGGCGTCCCGCACGACGACCTCCGCGTCCGCGTCCACAGCCGCGTCCACAGCCTCATCCGCCTCCACACGCACGTCCGTGTCCCCGCCGGTGTCCCTGCCCGTGTCACTGTCCGCGTCGGCCGTGCCGGGGGCGGCGCCGGACAGGCGCCCCGTGGTGTCCACGTCACCGCCTCGCGTGGTCTTCCGGTCAGCGGACACTGCGCTCGGCCGCCTCGACCACGTTGACGAGCAACTGCGCGCGGGTCATCGGACCCACGCCGCCGGGGTTCGGGGAGATCCACCCGGCCACCTCGGCGACACCCGGGTGGACGTCGCCCACGATCTTGCCGTCGGCGTCGCGGGAGACACCGACGTCCAGGACGGCGGCGCCCGGCTTGACGTCCTCCGGCCGGATCAGGTGGGCGGAGCCGGCGGCGGCGACGACGATGTCCGCGCGCCTGAGGTGCGCCGACAGGTCACGGGTGCCGGTGTGGCACTGCGTCACGGTGGCGTTCTCGCTGCGGCGGGTCAGCAGCAACGGCATCGGGCGGCCGATGGTGACGCCGCGGCCGACCACCACGACCTCGGCGCCCTTGATCTCCACGCCGTGGGCCCGCAGCAGGGTGAGGACACCGTTCGGGGTGCAGGGCAGCGGCGCGGGCTCGTTGAGGACGAGACGCCCGAGGTTCATCGGGTGCAGGCCGTCGGCGTCCTTGTCCGGGTCCATCAGTTCGAGGACGCGGTTCTCGTCGATGCCCTTGGGCAGGGGCAACTGCACGATGTAACCGGTGCAGGCCGGGTCCTCGTTCAGCTCGCGGACGGCCGCCTCGATCTCCTCCTGCGTGGCCGTGGCGGGCAGCTCGCGCTGGATGGACGCGATGCCCACCTGGGCGCAGTCGCGGTGCTTTCCGGCGACGTACTTCTGGCTGCCGGGGTCGTCACCGACCAGGATCGTGCCGAGGCCGGGCGTGACGCCCTTCTCCTTCAGCGCCGCCACGCGGGCGGTCAGATCGGACTTGATCGCGGCTGCGGTGGCCTTGCCATCGAGA
>DASTDN010000181.1:0-5815 GCA_035710365.1 Streptomyces sp.
CCGCCGCGAGGCCGTCGAGACCGTCCACGAAGTTGACCGCGTTGATGGTGATGACGACGAGGGCCACCGTCAGCAGCGTGCTCTGCCACTGGGTGAGCGCGACCGTGCCGACGCCGGGCACCGGCAGCCACAGGATGGTCAGGCCCTGCATGACCATCACACCCGCGGCGATCACCTGACCGCCCAGCTTGATCAGGGCGTCGATCTCGAACTTGTCGTCCAGGACGCCGATCAGACAGATCAGGGCGGCGCCCGATAGCAGTGCGCGGGGCTCGTTGGAGTTCTCGAAGACCTCGCTGAGGTTGGTCAGGTGGTCCGCGACCAGCAGGCCCGCGACCAGTCCGAAGAACATGGCGATCCCGCCGAGCCGCGGGGTCGGCTCCCGGTGCACGTCCCGTGCCCGGATCTCCGGCATCGCTCCCGCGACGATCGCGAACTTCCGCACCGGCCCTGTCAGCAGATACGTCACCGCGGCCGTGATGCAGAGCGTCAGCAGGTATTCACGCACGGGCTTCCCCACAGGTCTCGCTGGCCATTCCAGCCCCACACCCTAGCGAGGTGCGCATATGGGTGGGGACTTCCGGGTAGCCACGATGGTTGCACGCGTGGCGCGCCCGCCAACCCGCCTACCCCGTCGGCGCCCGGTTCAGGCCGGATACGGCGGGAAAGCGGCCGTCAGCGCCCGTACGTCCGCACGCGCCCGCGCGGGCTCCAGGTCCCCCCGCAGCACCCCGGCGAGCAGCGCCGCGACCCGTGCCATCTCCGCCTCGCGCATCCCCTGCGTGGTCACCGCGGCCGTGCCCAGGCGCAGGCCGCGGGCGTCGCCGTGCGGCAGGGCGCAGCAGTCCAGCACGATGCCGGCCGCCGCGAGCCGGTTCCGCGCGGTGCGTCCGCCGACGCCGAGCGGGCCGGGGTCCGCGGTCAGCAGGTGGGTGTCCGTGCCGCCGGTGGTGACGGCGAGACCCTCCGCGGCCAGGGCCACCGCCAGCATCCGGGCGTTGGCGACGACCTGGTGCGCGTACCGCGCGAAGTCCTCCGTGGCGGCCTCCCCGAAGGCGACCGCCTTCGCGGCGACGGTGTGCATCTGCGCGCCGCCCTGGGTGAAGGGGAACACGGCCCGGTCGACCCGCTCGGCCAGCTCCGCGCCGCACAGCAGCATCCCGCCGCGCGGCCCGCGCAGCACCTTGTGCGTGGTCGCGCAGACGATGTCGGCGTACGGCACCGGGCTGGGTGCCGCGCGGCCCGCGATCAGCCCGGCGGGGTGGGCCGCGTCCACGACGAGGTAGGCGCCCGCCTCGTCGGCGACGTCGCGGAAGAACGCGTGGTCGATGTGGCGCGGGTAGGCGGTCGAGCCGCACACGACGGCCTTCGGGCGGTGTGCGCGCGCGAGGGCGCGGACCTGGTCGTGGTCGAGCAGGCCGGTCTCCGCGTCCACGCCGTAGCCGACGAAGTCGAACCAGCGGCCGGAGAAGTTCGCGGGCGAGCCGTGCGTGAGGTGTCCGCCGTGCGGCAGGCCGAGGGCCAGGACGGTGTCGCCGGGGCGCAGCAGCGCGGCGTACGCGGCGAGCACCGCCGAGGAGCCGGAGTGGGGCTGGACGTTGGCGTGCTCGGCGCCGAAGAGGGCCCTGGCGCGCCGCACGGCGAGGCGTTCGGCGGCGTCGGCGAACTCGCAGCCGCCGTGGTGCCGGGCGCCCGGGTAGCCCTCCGCGTACTTGTTGGCGAGGGGCGAGCCGAGCGCGGCCAGCACGGCCGGCGAGGTGAAGTTCTCGGCGGCGCTCAACTGGAGCGTGGTGGACTGGCGGTCGCGCTCGCCCTGCAGCACGTCGGCGAGTTCGGGGTCCTGGCGGCGCAGGACGTCGGCCTCGGTGGCGGGGGTGACCGTCATGGCGGGCTCCGGGCGTGGACGGCGGCGTATGTCCAATGTAGGCCCGGGACGTGGCGTACGCCCGTATTGTTACGTCCGGGTGGTCACGCCCGTGAGCGCCGTCACCACCGGGTCCAGTGCCTGGTGTATCTCGTCGCCGACGGACCGGAAGAACGTCAGCGGGGCGCCGTAGGGGTCGTAGACCTCGTCGGCCTCCGCCGTGGGGGCCAGCAGCCAGCCGCGCAGCGCGGCCGCCGCGCGGACCAGGGCGCGGGCCCGCATGACCACGCCCTCCTCCAGGGGCGGCAGGGTCGCCGGGTCGATGGCGCGGACCAGGCGGGTGAACTCCTTCAGGGTGAAGGTGCGCAGGCCCGCGGAGTGGCCCATCGAGATGACCTGGGCGCGGTGGTCGCGGGTCGCGGTCAGCACCAGGTCGGCGCGGATCACGTGGTCGTCCAGCAGCTCCCGGCCGGTGAAGCCGGAGGCGTCCGCACCGAAGTCGGCCAGCACGCTCTCCGCGTTGGCCTCCATGGGCGCGCCCTCGTGGCCCCAGGTGCCCGCGCTCTCCACGATCAGCCCGCCACCCAGGATGCCGAGCCGCTCGTGCACGAAATGGCGGGTCAGCCGCTCGCTGATGGGCGAGCGGCACACGTTGCCGGTGCTGACGTGGAGGATGCGGAAGCTGTCGCGGGGGAAGCCGAAGGTCGTCGTCTCCTCCGCGTTGAAGCCCCCGTTGCCTATGCCACGCCCCGGGTCAGGGGGCGTCAACTGGCCACCTCGAGGTCGGGTACCACCTTGCGCAGCTCTTCCGCCGAGACGGCGCCCTCGCGCAGCAGCAGGGGTGCCTCGCGGGTGACGTCCACGATGGAGGAGGGGACGATGCCGGGGGTGGGGCCGCCGTCCAGGTAGACGGAGACGGAGTCGCCCAGCATCTCCTGCGCGGCGCCGCAGTCCTCGGGGGCGGGGTGGCCGGTGAGGTTCGCCGAGGAGACGGCCATGGGGCCGAACTCGGTGAGCAGTTCGATGGCGACGGGGTGCAGGGGCATGCGGACGGCGACGGTGCCGCGGGTGTCGCCGAGGTCCCACTGGAGGGACGGCTGGTGGCGTGCGACGAGGGTGAGCGCTCCCGGCCAGAAGGCGTCGACGAGTTCCCAGGCCTGTTCGGAGAAGTCCGTGACGAGGCCGTGCAGGGTGTTCGGGGAGCCGATGAGGACGGGGGTGGGCATGTTCCGGCCGCGGCCCTTGGCCTCCAGCAGGTCGGCGACGGCCTCCGAGGAGAACGCGTCGGCGCCGACGCCGTACACCGTGTCCGTGGGCAGCACCACGAGTTCGCCCCGGCGGACGGCGGACGCTGCCTCGCGCAGACCGGTCACTCGGTCGGTCGCGTCATTGGTGTCGTATCGCCGTGCCATGTCTAGCGGGCCTCCTCGTACACGTGCTGCGGGGGTGAAGTCCTGCGGGTGCTCACGGCAGCGCCTTGCGGGCCGTCGCGAACCGCGGGCGGTTGTTGAGGTCGGGGTGGTCGGCGGCGTCGGTCCAGCCGCGGTCCTCGGCGAAGAGCCACGGCACCTGGCCGCCCTGGGTGTCGGCGTGCTCGACGACGACGACCCCGCCGGGGCGCAGCAGCCGGTACGCGGTGCGCTCGATGCCGCGGATCAGGTCGAGGCCGTCCTCGCCGGAGAACAGGGCCATGCCGGGGTCGTGGTCCCGTGCCTCGGGGGCCACATACTCCCACTCGGTGAGCGGAATGTAAGGGGGGTTGGAGATGACGAGGTCGGCCTGGCCGTCGAGGTCGGGGAAGGCGGTGCGGGCGTCGCCCTGGCGCAGTTCGACGCGGGAGCCCTCGACGTTCTTGCGGGTCCACCGGATGGCGTCCTCGGACAGCTCGACGGCGTACACGCGTGAGCGCGGGATCTCCTGGGCGAGGGCGAGCGCGATGGCGCCGGAGCCGGTGCACAGGTCGACGACGCACGGCTCGACGACGTCCATGGCGCGTACGGCGTCTATCGCCCAGCCGGCCACGGACTCGGTCTCCGGGCGCGGTACGAACACGCCGGGGCCGACCTGGAGTTCCAGGTAGCGGAAGTAGGCGCGGCCGGTGATGTGCTGGAGGGGTTCGCGGGCCTCGCGGCGGGCGACGACCTCCCAGTACCGGGCGTCGAAGTCGGAGTCCTTGACGGTGTGCAGCTCACCGCGCTTGACGCCGTGCACGAACGCGGCGAGTTCCTCGGCGTCGGTGCGCGGCGAGGGCACGCCGGCGTCGGCGAGCCGCTGGGTGGCCTGCGCCACCTCGGTGAGCAGCACGCCGCGGGGGTTGGGGGCTCGTCCCCCGGGATGGTGCTGCACGCTGGTCCTCCGGCTGTCTGCGTGGCTGGTGCGCGGCTGGACGCGGGTCAGGCGGCGGCGAGCTTGGCGGCCGAGTCCGCGTCGACGCAGGCCTGGATCACCGCGTCGAGGTCGCCGTCCAGGACCTGGTCGAGGTTGTACGACTTGAAGCCGACGCGGTGGTCCGAGATGCGGTTCTCCGGGTAGTTGTACGTGCGGATCTTCTCGGAGCGGTCGACGGTGCGGACCTGGCTGCGGCGGGCGTCGGCGGCCTCCTTCTCCGCCTCCTCCTGCGCCGCGGCGAGCAGCCTGGAGCGCAGGATACGCATCGCCTGCTCCTTGTTCTGCAACTGGCTTTTCTCGTTCTGGCAGGAGGCGACGACCCCGGTCGGCAGGTGCGTGATGCGCACGGCGGAGTCGGTGGTGTTGACGGACTGGCCGCCGGGCCCGGAGGAGCGGTAGACGTCGATGCGGAGGTCGTTCGGGTTGATCTCGACGTCGATCTCCTCGGCCTCGGGCGTGACGAGGACGCCGGCGGCGGAGGTGTGGATGCGGCCCTGCGACTCGGTGGCCGGCACGCGCTGCACGCGGTGCACGCCGCCCTCGTACTTCAGGCGGGCCCACACGCCCTGGCCGGGTTCGGTGGCACCCTGGCCGCCCTTGGTCTTCACGGCGACCTGGACGTCCTTGTAGCCGCCGAGCTCGGACTCGGTGGCGTCGATGATCTCGGTCTTCCATCCGACGCGCTCGGCGTAGCGCAGGTACATCCGCAGCAGGTCGCCGGCGAACAGGGCGGACTCGTCGCCGCCCGCGCCCGCCTTGATCTCCAGGATGACGTCCTTGTCGTCGCTGGGGTCGCGGGGCACGAGCAGCAGGCGGAGCTTGTCGGTGAGCTCCTCGCGCTGCTGTTCGAGTTCCTTGACCTCGGCGGCGAAGTCGGGGTCGTCGGCGGCCAGCTCGCGCGCGGTCCCGATGTCGTCGCCGGTCTGCTTCCAGGAGCGGTACGTGGCGACGATCGGGGTGAGCTCGGCGTAGCGCTTGTTCAGCTTGCGCGCGTTGGCCTGGTCGGAGTGGACCGACGGGTCGGCGAGCTGCTTCTCCAGGTCGGCGTGCTCGGCGACGAGTTCCTCGACGGCCTCGAACATCTTGGGCTCCTGATGCTGCGGTGGGGAGGGAAGGGCGGGCGACCAAAAACGCCGGTCCCGGCCGCACGCCTCGCGGGGCGCGGCCGTGGACCGGCGGCAGGGCCCTGTCCCGGCGGATCCGGGTCGGCGGATCCACCGGGCGGGGCCCGGGTGCTCGCTACTTCTTGGAGCCGGCGGCCTTGCCGAAGCGGGCCTCGAAGCGGGCCACACGGCCACCGGTGTCGAGGATCTTCTGCTTGCCCGTGTAGAACGGGTGGCACTCGGAGCAGACCTCGGCCCGGACGGTGCCGGACGAGATCGTGCTGCGGGTGGTGAACGACGCGCCACAGGTGCAGCTGACCTGCGTCTCGACGTACTCGGGGTGGATGTCGCGCTTCAAGGTGTCTCCTAGGTTCCGGGAGGGCGCCGGGTCGCCGCCGCGGGATGCGGGTGCGTGAACCGGAGCCGACGGACCAGTCTGCCAGGGACTGGCGTCTTCCCC
>DASTDN010000182.1:0-6777 GCA_035710365.1 Streptomyces sp.
TGACCCCGCACCGCCCGCCGGGTGACGTCAGGGTGTGTACGCCGTCCACGCGCGCGTCGAGGTGTCGTACATGTGGCGCGGCAGCCCCTCGACGGCGCTCGTGCGGAAGGGGCGGCCGGCGTCGTCCACCCGGACGGTGCCGGTGCGGCCGCGTGAGGACCAGTCGAGCTCCAGGTACCAGCGGCAGTCGCAGCCGGCGGTCCGGGCTGTGACCAGCAGCACCGCCGGGTCCTCGGCGGACACCCGGTACGGCATGCTCATCGCGGGGATCGGTGTGCCCGCGTCGTTGCCGCCGACCGGGCGGGCGATCGGCCGGTCCTTGTCGAGGTCGACCGCGAAGTGGCGGGGCGTCAGGGAACCTCCGCAGCCCTGTTCCATGGCGTAGACGGAGCCCGGTGCGGGCGCCGAGCGCCCGACGACGCGGACGCGCAGCGCCTCCAGGACGACGGCCGCGGACGACCCGCCCTGCACCGAGATCCGCACCATCGTCTCCCGGCCGTGCACCGCTGCCTGCGTCGCCGCCCACGTCGCGGCGTCCTGCGGGGCCGGCGGCGGGGGCACCCGGTCCGGCGACTTCCCGATGACGTAGTCGTGGCCGCAGCCGCCCGACCAGACGTGGGAGTCGGCGGTCCAGGTGAGGGGAGTGCCGGTGGCCTTCTCCGGTCGTGCGGGCCGTGACCCGCCGTCCCGCGGGGCGGGCTTCCCCGCACCGCCGCCCGCGGCCGACGGCGAGCCCGAGGCCGCGCCGGGGGAGGGGCTGCGCGGCGTGTCCGACGGGCGGGAGCCGGCGGACGGGCCCGCGGAGGCCGTACCGGACGGCACGGCGGCCCGCGCGCGGCCGTCCGTCGGGGAACCGTTCGCCGACAGCGCGGACAGCCCGCCGAGCGCGAGGAGCAGCGCGGCCGACACGGCGACGGCCCCGGCCGTACGCCGCCGCCGGTACCACGGGGAGCCCCCGGTCGGCGACGGACGTAGGGGCACCTCCGCCCCGGCCGGGCCCCCGGCCGCGTCCTCCGCTCCGGCCGGGTTCTCTGCGGTGTCCTCCGCCCCCGCCGGGCCCCCGGCCGCGTCCGCACCGGCCGCGTCCTCCGCGGCGTCCTCCGCCCTGGCCGGGCCCCCGGCCGCGTCCTCCGCTCCTCCTGCCGCGCCTGCCGTTCCCTCTGCCGCGTGTTCGGCTCCCTCTGCCGCGCCGTCCACGCCCCCTGCCGCTTTCTCGGCTTCCCAGGCCGTGCCGTCTGCCGGGTCCTCCGCTCCTCCTGCCGGGTCCTCTGCCGCGTGCCCGGGTCCGGTCGGCGAGTCCTGCTCCGGCCGTGGCCTCCGGCGGGCCGCGACGGCCGCCATCCAGTGGCGGTGCAGGTCCAGGCGCTCCTCGGCCGTCGCCCCGCACAGCGCGGCGAAGCGTTCGACGGGGGAGAAGTCGACGGGGACCGCGTCACCGGCGCAGTAGCGGTGCAGCGTGGAGGTGTTCATGTGCAGGCGGCGGGCCAGCGAACCGTAGCTGCGGTCCGTCCGCTCCTTCAGCCGCCGCAGCAGCGCCGCGAACTTCCCGACCTCGTCCCGCCGCTGTGACACCACGCCCCCGGTTCCCTCGCCGACGTCCCGGGACGGCATCCCAGGCACCTCATGTAACTGCACGTCAGACGGCCTGGGACGGTTCCATCCCCGGCGATCGGCCGTCGCCCGTTGCGCCACGGTGCCGCGACCGCGGATGCTTCTGGTGCCGCCCCGGCCACGGTCCGGGCGGTACCTCATCCCACTCACACGTCCGGGGGGACACCCATGCCCGTACGCATCCGCGTCGGCACACTCACCGCATACGCCGCGGCGGCGCTCGCCGCCGCCGCACTCGCCGCGACCACGGCGCCCGCCTCCGCCGCGCAGGCCGGTCCCGCACGGGCCGGCACCGTTCCGGCCGCCGCGAAGGCCCGTCCGCAGGCCGTGCCCGCGTTCCTCTCCGCGGCCGAGCTGCCGCCGCACCCGTCCTCGGCCTGGACCGCGGGCGCGATCACCGACGGCGTGCCCGACGAACTGCTGCTCTGCCTGGAGCAGGCGCTGACCGGGCAGGACGCCCAGGGCGCCCGCCACCGGAGCTTCTGGACCGACCTGGACACCAGCGCCCGGCAGCTCACCGTCGTCGCCGCCGGCAGCACGGAGGCGCAGGCCCTCGTCGCACGCCTGGACGAGGAGATCCGCTCCTGCCCGCAGCGCCTGGAGGCCGACCCGGAGACCGAGGCCGAACTGGCGGACTACGGCCCGGTCGCCGTCGAGGAGGGCGCCCACGTGTACGGACTGCACACGCAGGCCTCGTGGGGCGCGACCGACGTCCGGCTGCTCTCCGTCGGCCGGGACGGCCGGACCGTCACCGTCGTGGACTGGGCACAGCTCGGCGACTTCGACGACGCGCCCGTCGACGCGTTCCGCGCCACGACCACCACCGCGGTCGCCAAGCTGTACTGACCGCGCCCCGGCAGGGCCGTCCTCCCGCACCGGGGGACGGGAGGACGGCCCCCACCCCGTACGGCCCGCACCGGGCTCGCCTCGTACGTCCTCCGCCGGGCCCGCTCGTACGGCCCACACCGGGGCCACCTCGTACGTCCTCCGCCGGGCCCGCCTCGTACAGCTCGCACCGGATCCGCCTCGACGCCCTCCACCGGCCCGCCCCGCACGACTCGCACCAGGGCCATCCCTTACGGCCCCCACCGGCCCCGCCCCGTACGGCTCGCACCGGGACCCACTTTCTACGCCCCCACCGGCCCCGCCCGGCCCGCACCGGCGGTTGTCCACGGCGGGCCCGCCACCCGTCATGCCGGAGTCGAGCCGGAGCCTTGCGGCGTTCAGGATTCCGGATGACTGTCCGGTGCCCGATCGGGCAAAGATCTCCGTGTACATGTTCGACCAGGAGGGATCCGGCCCATCGTCGTGCGGGGGATCATGAAGAGGCACTTACGAGGGAGACACCCGGCGGCTGCCGGAGTCCCCTCCGCTCAGACCATGGAGAAGACGGCCGACGGCGATGCCGGGTGCGCACCGGCACCCCAGCTCAGACGCAGGCTGGGGCGGGCCGATCTGAGGGCCGTGCCCGAGGCCCGCCGGGCGCTGCGCGAGCTGCTGCGCCAGTGGGGGCGGCCCGGACGGTCGGAGATAGCGGAACTGCTCACCAGCGAACTCGTCACCAACGCGCTCATCCACACCGACGACGACGCCGTCCTCACCGCGACCGTCCGCCCCGGCGGTCTGCGGGTGGAGGTCAGGGACTTCGTGGCCGGCCGGCCACGGCCGCGCGTACCGCACGCCGACGACGGTACGCGCCGCACCAACGGCCGGGGCCTCCTCCTTGTGCAGTCCCTCGCGGACTCCTGGGGCATCCGGGCGCACGGCGTGGGCAAGTCCGTGTGGTTCGAACTCGACGCCGACGCCGCCTGAAGCGGCCGCCGGCCGCCCGTCGGCCGCGGAATGCCGGCGCCCCCGTACCAGGGCCCCTTCCGGGCCGTCGTCCGCCCGTCGACGCAGACGGGGCGGGGCGCGGCCCGAAAGGCCGCGCCCCGCCCCGCGCACTCGTGTCCGGCTCAGCCGAACTGCTGCTCCAGGTCCTTGAGCTTCTGCTCCAGGGAGTCCAGTCGCGGCAGTGCCATCGTGTCGTCCTCGGCGGTGAGGTCCACCCTCACCGGCTCAGAGCCGCTGCGTACGGGCTCCAGAGAGGGACGGGAGCGCATGGGCAACTGTTCCGGCGAAGCTCCTATGGCAGGCTCCGCTGAGACCCGGTCGGAGTCGCGCTCCACCTGCACCTCCACCTCGACGCGGCGTCCGATGCGGCCGGGAAAGCCGCGGTGGCCGCGGCTGATGGCCCTCAGTTGAGCACGCTCGATGCGCTGCGCCTCGCGGCGCCGCAGACGCTCCTTCTCCTTGCGGCGCTGGTCGTCACGGACCTCCTCGACGGCCTCGTCCAGGCTGCGGACGCCCTCCAGGAGCATCAGCGACCATGCGCGGTACGTCTCGCGCGGCGCGCGCAGCCAGCGGACCACGCGGATCTGCGGCAGCGGACGCGGCACCAGGCCCTGCTCGCGCAGCGCCGCCCGGCGGGTCTGCTTCAGGGCGCGGTCGAACAGGACCGCCGCGGACAGGGACATGCCGGAGAAGAACTGCGGGGCGCCGTCGTGGCCCATGCCCCGGGGAGCGTGCACCCAGTTGAACCAGGCCGCGGCACCCGCGAACGTCCAGACCAGTATCCGGGAGCCGAGCGCCGCGTCGCCGTGGCTGGCCTCGCGCACCGCGAGGACCGAGCAGAACATCGCCGCACCGTCCAGGCCGAACGGCACGAGGTACTCCCAGCCGCCGGACAGGTTCAGGTTCTGCCGGCCGAAGCCGACCAGTCCGTGGAAGGAGAGTGCCGCGGCGACCGCCGCACAGCAGAACAGCAGGACGTAGGAAGCCGTGCCGTAGAGGGCCTCCTTGCGCCTGCGGCGCTCCTCGCTGCGCTCCCACGTGTCGTCCGCACTCGCGTCCTTCCCCGAGGCGCGCTTTCCGTGCGCGAGCACCGCCACCGCCGCCAGCATGCCCAGGAGCAGTACGGCGCCCGGAAGGAGCCAGTTCAGCGATATGTCGGTCAGTCTCATCTGGGGTCCCTTGCATTGGGATAGGGCGTGTAACGCCCGCCATGGTGGCCCAAACCCTCCGGCCCTCAGGGGGTTTCGGGGCAAGAGGCCGCCAAGGAAGTGCAAGGGGTTGCCGAGGGCAGCGATCTGCTCGAACTGCCGCTTGAGGGGCGGGAGTCGCGTTCGAAGAAGACTACCCGCACGGGCGGTTCCATGAAAAATTGCCGCGGCCGGTGACGGCGGTCCGCGGCCGCCGTGGTCGCCGTGGTCGCGTGCGGCCGACGGACGGCCGACGGTGTGTTCCCGCCGGGCTCGTGACGGTCCCTCGACAACCGCTCGGCGGGCGCTCGACGTCCGGTCCGCGACGGCTCAGGCGGCCGAGGCCGACAGGAGCCGGGTGACGCGGTCCGCGTCGCAGGTGCGCGGGCAGGTGGCGCACGTGTCCTCGGGGCGCACCGTGTAGAACATGCAGCAGCTCGCCCGGTCCCGGGTCGGCAGCGACTCGCCGTCCGGGCCCGTCAGCTCCCGGAAGCCGGCCGCGCCCGCGTACGGCTTCGTCGCGCCCGGCAGCAGCAGCTCCAGCTCGCGCAACGCCCGCTCCTGCTCACCGAGGAGGTGCGCGACGTACCAGAGGCCCTCGACGATCTCGTCGGTCGCCATGCCCCACAGGGCGCGGCCGCGGCGGCGCATGCGCGGACCGAAGGCAGCCAGGACCGGTTCCAGGTGCTCGGCGACCGCGTCGCGCACCTCCGTGCGCAGCGCCTCCTCGTCCGCCACCACCCGCGCGCCCGGCAGCACGGCAGCCGGGTCGTCCGGCAGGCAGGCGAAGACCGTCGGCCGCACCGCCATGCGGCCGACGGACAGCTCCGGGGGCGTGCGGTCGTAGGAGATGTGCGTCACGGGGTAGCGGGGCACGCGGCGGTTCAGGAACCACGGGACGGTGATCAGCAGGCAGGTCGGCCAGGCGTAGCGGTGCAGCCCGAAGCTCGCGACGACGTCGGGGCGGGCCGCCGCTCCGTAGTCGCGCCGGACCTGCGCGTCGTCGTGGGCGAGGAAGGCGTCGAGGGCGGCGGGGTCGCCGCTCCCGAGACGGGCGCCGGCGATCCAGCCGCCGCCGGAGGGGAGGTCCGCGACCTCGCTCACGACGAGGCCCGGGAACGCCTCGGTGAGGCGGGTGTACGCGTCCGTGAGGGGCGAACGGGACACAGGCATGCAGGGACCACCGATCCGCGACGCACTCGAAGCACTGAAGGTAAGGCTTACCTTAACGGATTTCACGGGATTTGAACTGGCGGCCGGTACGCCTATCGTGCTGTCCGAACGGGGCACATCCCGGCCCCAATGACCTCAAGTGCCGACAAGCCAGGAGGAGGATCCGTGACACATGCGCAGGACGCCGCCGACGCCTCCGGCGGGCCGGCCGTGGCGCGGGTGCCCGGCCGGGCCGGCCCCGCCGACGCCGGCCGGGACGGCCGCGAGTCCGGGCACGCGTGCGACCCGCGGCCCAGGGCGCGGGTGCGGCGGTCCTCCGTGCGGGGGCAGATCCTCGACCAGTTGCGGACCGCGCTGGTGTCGGGGGAGCTGCGCCCGGGGGAGGTGTACTCGGCGCCGGCCCTCGCCGAGCACTTCGGGGTGTCGGCGACGCCCGTGCGGGAGGCGATGCAGCGGCTCGCGCTGGAGGGTGCCGTCGAGGTGGCGCCGAACCGGGGGTTCCGTGTCGTGGTGCGGGGGGCGCGGGAACGGGCGGAGCTGGCCGAGGTGCGGGCGCTGATCGAGGTGCCGGTGATGATGCGGCTGGCGCGCACCGTGCCGCCGGAGCGGTGGGCCGCGTTACGGCCCCTGGCGGAGTCGACGGTGCGGGCGGCGTCCTCGGGGTGCCCCGCGGCGTACGCCGAGGCGGACCGGGAGTTCCACCGGGCGGTGCTCTCGCTCGCCGGGAACGGCCAGTTGCTCCGGGTCGCGGAGGATCTGCACCGGCGGGCGCAGTGGCCGGGGCCGGGCGGGGGTCCCGTCGCCCGCGAGCGGGCCGGGCTGCTGGCGGACGCGGCTCAGCACACGGCGCTTCTGGACGCGCGGGCCGCCCGGGACTTCGACGTGGTCGAGTCCCTGGTCCGGGAGCATTTCGCCGGGGCGTGACGCCCCCCGCGGACGGTCCCGGGCGAGTGGGGCGCGTGCCCGTGGGCCG
>DASTDN010000183.1:0-2721 GCA_035710365.1 Streptomyces sp.
CTGCCGGACCTGTACCACCGGCCCGTGGACGGCAAGGGCGACTGGGACACCCACGTCGGCGACTGGGACCTGATGGGCAGCCAGTTCGGGCTGGCCCCGGACCTGTTCGGCTGGCACAAGTGGAAGCTGGGCTGGCTGCGCCCGCGCCAGGTGGCGTGCGTACGGGGTCCGGGCGCCGCCCGGATCAGCCTGGAGCCGCTGGGCGCGGGCCCCGGGGTGCCGGTGAGGGGCGCCGCCGGAGCGCCGCTGTTCGGGCTGGGCCGGGGCACCAAACTGGCGGTGGTCCGCACCGGCGCCGACAGTGTCCTCGCCTTCGAGGCACGCGGGCCGGTCGGCAACGACGCGGAGGTCTGCCGCGCGGGCGTGCTCGTCTACCGGGTGCGGGGCGGGACGCAGTCCGGCGGCGGCCCCGTGGAGGTGCTCGACGCGCACCCCGGGTCGGAGGCCTGCTGGGAGAACTCGGTCTACCCGCCCCTCGCGGACGCCCCGGTCGGTCTCGGCGAGAGCTTCACGGTGCCGGGGGAGGACGTACGGCTGGAGGTGACGGGCCGGAGGGCATCGGGGGAGTGGGACATCAAGATCACGCCGGGCGGAAGCTGAGGGACCCGGGCGCCCGCGTCGTACAACGCGATCAGGCCCTCGCTGCTGCGAGGGCCTGATCACCGTCTGTGCGCCGCCAGGGACTCGAACCCCGGACCCGCTGATTAAGAGTCAGCTGCTCTAACCAACTGAGCTAGCGGCGCCTGCTGACGTCGTAGACCTTAGCACCCTGGTCGGCGGGAGGAAAAATCGATATCCGCACGGCCGCGCGGGCCGCCCGCACCGCCGCCCAGAGCACGATCTCGGGGCCGGGCAGCCACGGGTGCCGGGTGTCCGGGGCGACGAGCCAGCGGGAGCCGGCGGGGTCGGGGCGGTCGGTGGCGGACAGGGCGGGCAGTGTCACCGCGTCGCCGGTCCCGTGGCACAGCAGCGGCGGAATGGCGCCCGCGCGCCCGTCCTCCCGGCCGCGCCCGCCCCACTCCTCCCAGTGCAGCAGCGAGGGCAGTCGCTGGGCCGTGCCGGGCGCGGCGAACAGCAGGGTCCGGCCCCGGTACTCGGCCACGGGGCCCGACCCCGGGCCCTCCTCCCACAGCCGGTCCAGTATCCGCCGCCCGAACGTCGCCGTGACGCTGACCACGTCGAAGGCCGTGCCGCACGGCAGCACCAGGGGCGTCCCCGGACGCTCCCGCCAGTGCGCGAGTGTGCTGCGCGGATACGTTCCTGCCGAGGCGAGCCAGGCGGCACCCTCGGCGGTGACGCCCGAGACGCCGGACTCCTCGTTCCGTTCGCTGCCCATGTGCACAAGGTCTACCGCGTGTAAGCGGACCGATCCGCAGAGTTACCGAAACCCGGGACACGATCGGGTGAGAAGGAGTATCTTCCGCCCGGCACTCGGCATATGCCCTCGGCGGATGCGTTCCGGCAGGGCCGGGAAAGAGGGACGGCGGCACCTGCCGCGGGCCGCCCGGAGGGTGTCAGGCGAGGTCGGCGGGGCCCGGGCCCTCGGCGCCGCGCAGCAGGTCACGGCCGAACTCCACCATCTTCTTGGCGTAGTCCTCGGTCCACTCGGCCCGCTCGGCGATGTCCGCGTGCGTCAGCCGGTCGAACCGCCGCGGGTCGGCGAGCTGCGCCGCCGCCATCGCCTGGAACTCCAGGGCGCGGTCCGCCGCCGCGCGGAACGCCAGCGTCAGCTCCGTCGCGCGGGCCAGCAGCGCCCGGGGGTCCTCGATCGACTCCAGGTCGAAGAAGTGCTCGGGGTCACCGGCGGCCTCCGCGGGCTCGAAGAGCAGGGGCGCGGGGCGCAGCCGCGGTTCGTTCCGGCGCGGCACGGGCTCCGCCATGGTGTGTCCTCCTCGTACGTCGGCGGCCCCCCGGGAAGCGGGCCACCGTCCATTGTCCCGCGCCCTCGCAAGAGGGCCCCGGGCCGCCCGGGACCGGCGGTCGCCTCAGATCTGCCCGTACGGACGGATCTCACGCGCGCCCCGGGGCAGGGGACGGGGGTTCACGGCCGGTGCCGTACGCGGTGTTCGGTCAGGTGGGCGAGGACCGCGTGGTTGGCCTCCCAGCCGTCCGGGAACTTCACGAGCGTGCCGAGCTGGACGGGTTCCGTCGACGGGTAGTCGTCGAGGAGGGTGTCCACGCCCGCGCGGCACACCACGACGCACGCGTGCCGGTGGCGGGACGCCAGCACGCACAGGCGGCCCGTTTCCAGGTGGAACGCCGTCGCGTCGGGGCGGCCGGACAGCGGGTGCAGGACCACCGTCACGTCGTACTCCCGGCCCTGGAGGCGGTTCGCCGTGTCGACGGTGACGTCCGCGACGCCCAGGTCGGCGAGGGCCGCGCGGACCGCCGCCGCCTGGTCGCGGTGGGCGGTGCCGACCGCGATCCGGGCGGCGGTGAGCGGCACCGGGTCCGGGTCGCGCTCCGAGGTGGCCGCGCCGCCCCGGTCCAGCAGCCGCCGTACGACCACGGCGACCGCGTGGACCGCCTCCGGGTCCGTGCGCGGCGTGTGGCGGGCGGGCAGTTCCAGCAGGCCCCAGCCCGACTCGGCGGCCTCGTCGATCACCCGGTCGGGGCCCGAGCCGTCCGAGGGGACCGCGAAGGCGAGCCGCCGGTCGCCGTGGCCGGTGCCGCTGCGGAACGGCGTGTACGGGTAGAACTCGTCCGACACCAGCGGCGCCG
>DASTDN010000184.1:0-2763 GCA_035710365.1 Streptomyces sp.
CGACAAGCTCGCCCACGACATCGTCGCCTACGACGTCAGCGACGTACTGTCGATCACGGACGCCTTCCTGCTGGCCTCCGCGCCCAACGACCGCCAGGTCAAGTCCATCGTCGACGAGATCGAGGAACGGCTCAGCAAGGACCTCGGCGCCAAGCCGGTCCGCCGCGAGGGCGACCGAGAGGCCCGCTGGGTCCTGCTCGACTACGTCGACATCGTCGTCCACGTCCAGCACAGCGAGGAGCGCGTCTTCTACGCCCTGGAGCGGCTGTGGAAGGACTGCCCCGAGCTGGAGCTGCCCGAGGACGCCCGCGCGACCAAGGGCAAGGCCGAGGAGCACGCCAAGCTGCGGGCCGAGGAGGAGGCCGCGGATCTCGGCGGTGACTGGTGAACGCCACGGGTGAGGCGGCCGCCCGCCGGGGCCGTCGCGTCATCCTGTGGCGGCACGGCCAGACCTCCTGGAACCTGGAGCGCCGCTTCCAGGGCACCACGGACGTCCCGCTCACCGAGACCGGCGTCGCCCAGGCCCGCCGCGCCGCCCGGCTCCTCGCCTCCCTGAAGCCGGACGCGATCATCGCCTCGGACCTGGAACGCGCCGCGAACACCGCGGCCGAGCTGGCCGCGCTCACCGGCCTCGACGTGGCCCTCGACGAGGGCCTGCGCGAGACGTACGCGGGCGTGTGGCAGGGCCTGACGCACGACGAGATCATCGCCCGTCACGGCGAGCAGTACGCCGCGTGGAAGCGCGGCGAGCCGGTCCGCCGCGGTGGCGGCGAACTGGAGACCGAGGTCGCCGACCGCGCCGCGCCGGTCGTGCTGCGGCACCTGGAGAAGCTGCCGGACGGGGGCACACTCGTCGTCGTCAGCCACGGCGGCACCATCCGCACCACCATCGGCCGCCTGCTGGGCCTGCCGCCCCACGCCTGGGAGAGCCTCGGGGGCCTCATCAACTGCTGCTGGTCCGTCCTCGGCGAGGGCGGCCGGGGCTGGCGGCTGCTGGAACACAACGCCGGCACCCTGCCCGAGCCGGTTCTCGGCGACGACGACTGAGGCACGCACCGACCCGCCCTCCGACCTGCACGGCGGCGGCTGGACCCGGATTTCACTTTCTGGCGGGGCGCAGGCTAAAGTTCTTCTTGTTCGCCCCGCCGAGCGGGGCGAAACGCCGAACGGCTCGACCGTGAGGCACAAGGGGCTATAGCTCAGTTGGTAGAGCGCCTGCATGGCATGCAGGAGGTCAGGAGTTCAATTCTCCTTAGCTCCACAGTCACGAAAATCCCGTCCCTTCCGGGGGCGGGATTTTTCTGTGTCCCCGCTTGAGCGGCCCGCGACCCGGCAGCCGTAAAAACCTTGGTGTGGACGCCGCCCGGACGCGCCGCCACCCGCCGAGCCCGGTCAGCGGGGCGGCGCGCGTCGAACCCCGTGGACCGTCCCCGTCGAGGGGCCCGTTTCGGGACCGGTCCTGAGGCGTCGCTGACCGTGTCGCTCCCGCCGTGGCAGAATCAACGGCCGGAAGGGGGCGCGACCCGACGGGAGGGAGCTGCGATGCCCGCGAGCATCCTCGACGAGGCCGACCGCCTCCTCGACACCGACGTGACACGGGACACGCCCCGCCACGCGACCCCCGTACCCGGCGACCACGGCGCGGTCCCCGCCCTGTGCCCGGCCAGCGGCCGCAGCGGGGGCTGAGCGATGGGTGCGCACAGGCGGAAGTGCGACTGGTGCGGCGGCGGGACGCCGATCGTGCGCGACATGGAGCCGATCAACCCCGACTACCAGTACTGGTGCGAGGAGTGCGCGCGGGCGCTGATCATAAAAGGCGACCCGATCGAGACGTACCGCGAACTCGAGGGCGAGCCGATCTACGGCCGCCTCCTCGAAGAACACTGCACCCTCAAGCGGTTCTACTCCTTCGTCACGGCCTGACACCCTGCTCCCCTCCGCCGGACGTAAGCGGGGACAAGCCCGGGCGGCAGCCGCGTACCGCACCGACATGACGGCGCCCTGAGACGGCGTTCCCCGCGTGGCTCCCCCCGCCGGGTGTCCGTACCGGAAGCGACATTCGCTGCCGTATCCCCCCGGAGCGGAAAGGATTTGGTGTTGTGCCCGGAGGACCGTGTAATGTTGGCGTCGCCGCCGGGGAGACCGGGCGGACCAGGGCAAGGGGCTATAGCTCAGTTGGTAGAGCGCCTGCATGGCATGCAGGAGGTCAGGAGTTCAATTCTCCTTAGCTCCACAGAAGTCGAAGGCGGGTCATCCGATCGGATGACCCGCCTTCGACGTGCGTCGGGCGGTTTCCCGGCGCCCGCCTCCGTGCCCTGTCACGGTCATTCCGCGACGCGACCGATGCCCTGGGCCGTCCCCGGCAACGTCGTCCGCCCGCGGTCCCTGCCCGACAACGTCGTCGCGGCCCGATCGGCGGCTGCGGTACCCTGTCGCCATGCGTGCCGTACGCCTTCTGCTTAGCGAGCCGCGCTGATCAGTCCCGGCCCCCCGGCGTGAACCGGGTGCCGGAATCGGCGCGGCGTCCCCTCCTGTGCGAGGGGATTTTTCGTTTCTTGAGAAGTCACAGCCGCTGGCAGAGACGATCGATGGAGCTTTGAGGACATGAGCGAGACGAACCCCGCTGCCACCGCCGCCGCGGAGGCCGCGCCGCACCGCTACACGGCCGCCGTGGCAGCCGAGATCGAGGCACGCTGGCAGGACGTCTGGGACGCCGAGGGCACCTACGCCGCGCCCAACCCGGCCGGAGACCTCGCGGGCGAC
>DASTDN010000185.1:0-3027 GCA_035710365.1 Streptomyces sp.
CGTGGCGCGCACCCGGGCGCTGGGCCCCGACCGGATCGCGCAGTGGCCGGTGCCGCCGGACCCCGCGGCCGTCGGCGAGGTGCGCGCGAGGGTGAGCCGGCGGCTGTCGGAGTGGGGGCTGGACGAGCTGGCCTTCACCACGGAGCTGATCCTCAGCGAGCTGGTCACGAACGCGATCCGGTACGGCGGCCCGCCCATCCAGGTGCGGATGCTGCGCGCGCGGAACCTGATCTGCGAGGTGTTCGACGGCAGCAACACCTCGCCGCATCTGCGGTACGCGGCGATGACCGACGAGGGCGGGCGCGGCCTGTTCCTGGTGGCGCGGCTCGCGGAGCGCTGGGGCACGCGGTACACGCCGGGCGGCAAGGTCATCTGGGCGCAGCAGCCGCTGCCCCGGCCGGGCACGGAACGGGGACTCCCCCAGCTCGGCGTCTTCGACCTGGACCTCGACTGAATCCGGACCCGGGACCCGGGGGCCGGACTGCGGGCGGCGACGCAGGACGGACCCCGTCGGCGTCGGCTCTGCGCGCCCTGCGCGCCCTGCCCATAAACACGGCCTATGGGCCCATAGGCCGGACCCGTGTACCAACTTAGGGTTGCCTTAGCTTAGGCTTCCCGTCGAGTGCCTGTCACCGCTCGAAGGGAACCCCATCATGCCCCGCCCGCTGCGGGTGGCCGTCGTCGGATCCGGCCCGGCCGGAATCTACGCCGCCGACGCGTTGCTCAAGTCCGACGTCGCCTCCGAGCCCGGCGTGTCCATCGACGTCTTCGAGCGCATGCCCGCGCCGTTCGGGCTGATCCGGTACGGCGTGGCTCCGGACCACCCCCGGATCAAGGGCATCGTCACGGCCCTGCACCAGGTGCTCGACAAGCCGCAGATCCGTCTCTTCGGCAACGTGGACTACCCGTCCGACATCGGCCTGGACGACCTGCGCGCGTTCTACGACGGAGTGATCTTCGCGACCGGCGCCACCGCCGACCGGGCCCTGCCGGTTCCGGGCATCGGCCTGGAGGGCTCGTACGGCGCCGCGGACTTCGTGTCGTGGTACGACGGCCACCCGGACGTGCCGCGCACCTGGCCGCTGGACGCGGAGAAGGTCGCGGTCCTCGGAGTCGGCAACGTCGCCCTGGACGTGGCGCGCATCCTCGCCAAGACGGCGGACGAGCTGCTGCCGACCGAGATCCCGCCCAACGTCCACGAGGGCCTGAAGGCCAACCGGGCGCGGGAGATCCACGTGTTCGGCCGGCGGGGCCCCGCGCAGGCGAAGTTCAGCCCGATGGAGCTGCGGGAGCTGGACCACTCACCGGCCGTCGAGGTGATCGTCGACCCCGGGGACATCGACTACGACGACGGTTCGATCGCGACGCGCCGCGGCAACAAGCAGGCCGACATGGTGGCCAAGACCCTGGAGAAGTGGGCGATCCGCGACACCGGCGACCGGCCGCACAAGCTGTATCTGCACTTCTTCGAGTCGCCCGCCGAGATCCTCGGCGCGGACGGCAGGGTCACCGGACTGCGCACCGAGCGCACGGAGCTGGACGGCACGGGGAACGTGCGCGGCACGGGCCGGTTCACCGACTGGGACGTCACCGCGGTCTACCGCGCGGTCGGCTACCTGTCCGACAGGCTGCCCAAGCTGCCCTGGGACTTGGAGTCCGGCACGGTCCCGGACCGGGGCGGCCGGGTGGTGTCGGACAGCGGCGAACACGTCCCGTCGACGTACGTCACCGGCTGGGTCCGGCGCGGCCCGGTGGGCCTGATCGGGCACACGAAGGGCGACGCCAACGAGACGGTGGCGCATCTGCTGGAGGACTTCGCCGCGGGCAGGCTGCTCACACCGGCCGCACCGGAGCCTGCGGCCGTGGACGCGTTCCTCGCCGGGCAGGGCGTCCGCTTCACGACGTGGGACGGATGGTACCGGCTGGACGCCGCCGAGAAGGCGCTGGGCGAGCCGCAGGGCCGCGCACGTGTGAAGATCGTCGAACGGGAGGACATGCTGCGCGAGAGCGGCGCGTGACCACACCCGCGGCACCGCCCCGCACGACCGTGACCGGAGATCGGGAACGGGCGGGCCGGTGAAGAGGCTGAAGGAGGGCCCGGAGGCGATCGCCTCCGGGCCTTTCCGTGTCCGCCCCCGCCCTCTTTCCCTGGCCGATTTCCCACCCCTGCGTTCTCACCCGGCCACGCAGCGTATACGCTCCATGTCTTCACTGAACCTGCACACCAGGGGGGTTTGTTTTCCATGCGCAGACGCATGTGCACCGCCGCGCTCGCCACGGCCGCCGTGGCCGGCTCGCTCACCGCGCTGGCCGTCGTCCCGGCGCACGCCGCCGAGTACGACTCCGCGCTGAAGGTCCGCGGCGTCCAGTACGACGCGCCGGGCCGCGACTCCAACAGCTGCTCCTCCGGCAACACCGACGAGGAGTACCTGACGGTCAAGAACCACTCGTCGACGAAGACGGTCAACCTCAAGGGCTACGTCGTCAAGGACGCCGCCGGGAACCGCTTCACCTTCACGGCCAGCCACTACCTCCAGCCCGGCGACTACGTGAAGCTGCGGGGCGGCCACGGCTCGGACTCCGACGCGAAGAACGTCGTCTACCGCGACAACTGCAACTTCCTGTGGAACAACGACAGGGACACGGTCTACCTGTACAAGCCGACCGGCAGCCGCGCCGACGTGCACGCGTACAGCAAGAGCGGCTCGGACCCGGACAACAACGGCTACATCACCTTCCACGGCTGAGGCGGTCCGCCGCCCGGCGGTGACCCGTGAGGTCACCCGCCACCGGTGACACACCGGCGGGGCCCGTTCCGAGCGGATGGCGAACGGGCCTCGTTCGCGCGCCCCCGGCCCGCGCGCCCCGCCCCGGCCCGCACCACGGGCGGACACCGTCCGGCAGAGCGGACGCCCGGGTGCCGCCCCCGCGCACCTGCGGGCGCCCTCGCCCGGCCGTTCCGTCCCGCCGGCGCCCCTCGTCCGGGTGACACCCCGCCCCGCCGCCCGCCTCGCCACCGGCGGGCCC
>DASTDN010000186.1:0-2152 GCA_035710365.1 Streptomyces sp.
GGCCGGGCTGTCGGGCGCGACGCTCGTCTCGGGCCCCGGCAGCGGGACCGTCGCCCGGCAGGAGCCGGCCGGGGCGGCGGACCGGCCCGAGTGGACCGCGCACCGGGCCCCGGGCATGGACGCCACCCTCCTGCTGCCCGGCCCGTACCGCCCGGCGGGCAGCGATGGCGGCGGCGCCGGCCGTCCCCGGGTCGCCCGCTACGACGACCGGCGCGGCGGCGCCGTGCGCGTACGCCTCACCCGGTGGGACCGCGCGCCCCGCACCCCGCTGGAGCAGGCCCGCGCGGCGCACCGCGCGTGGGACGGCCGCGACGGCGGGGCCCGCACCCGCTACACCCGTACCAGCGTCGGGGGCCACGACGCCGTCCTCGCCGACACGGCCTGCGGGCCCGACGCCCGCCCCCGGCGCATCCTCCGGGCGGTGGTCCGCACCGGCGACGGCCGTCTGTACGAACTGCGCGTCGACATGCCCCGCGGCGGCGCACAGGAGAAGGAGGGCACGGCCGTGTTCGCGGGCGCCCGCGACCGCATCCGGTTCGGGGCCGGATGACGCCGTACCCCCGCCCCGCGGGCTCGCCCCGGTACCTCGCGGTGTGGGGGCGGAGTGACGGTTTCCGACCGCACAACGCGCTGATCAGGCTGTTTGTTGCCAGCGATCACTGGCGGTGTGTGCGCAGTCGGTGAATCCCTGTTACCGACGGGTACACAAAGGGCCCGTTCCGGCATACTCTGCGGCCCATGACCGACGCGCAGGCCCTGGACACGACCGGCACGAACCCCCACGCCCCCGCCCCGCCGGGCGCCCGCACCGCCGCGGACGTGGTCACCCCCGAGCTGGTCGCCCGGCTCGTCAAGGGCGTGACCGGGTCCGGCAGCACCGCCAACCACACGCCGTTCACCGGGGAGAAACTGGCCGACCTGCCCGAGTCGACGCCCGAGGACGTGGCGGAGGCCTTCGAGCGGGCCCGCGCCGCCCAGGCCGTCTGGGAGCGGTGGCCGGTGCGCAGACGCGCCGCCGTCCTGCTGCGCTTCCACGACCTCGTGCTGGCGCGCCAGGCCGAGATCCTCGACCTGATCCAGTTGGAGACCGGCAAGGCCCGGCTGCACGCCCACGAGGAGGTGCAGGCCGTCGCGGTCGCCGCCCGGCACTACGGCCGCAAGGCCCCCGCCTATCTGCGGCCCAAGCGGCACACGGGCGCGGTGCCGGTCCTCACCAAGGTCACCGAACTGCGCCACGCGCGCGGCGTCGTCGGCCAGATCGCCCCCTGGAACTACCCGCTGGAACTGTCCGTCGGCGACGCGCTCCCCGCGTTCGTCGCGGGCAACGCCGTCGTGATGAAGCCCGACACCGAGACCTGCCTGACCGCGCTGTGGGCCCGTGACCTGCTCATCGAGGCCGGGCTGCCCCCCGAGGTCTTCCAGGTCGTCCTCGGCGAGGGCCCGGTCGTGGGCCCCGAGGTCGTCCGCCACGCCGACTACGTCTCCTTCACCGGCTCCACCCGCACCGGCCGTGAGGTCGCGCAGGGTGCCGCCGCCCGCCTGGTCGGCGTCTCCCTCGAACTCGGCGGCAAGAACGCCATGCTGGTGCTGGACGACGCCGACCTCGACAAGGCCGCCGCCGGCGCCGTCCGCGCCTGCTTCTCCTCGGCGGGCCAGCTCTGCATCTCCATCGAACGGCTGCTGGTCCACGAGTCGGTCGCCGAAGCCTTCCTGGACCGCTTCGCCGCCCGCACCAGGGCCATGCGGCTCGGCAACGCCCTCGCCTACGGCGCCGACATGGGTTCCCTCGTCGGCGCACGCCAACTGGAGACCGTCGAGCGGCACGTCGCCGACGCCGTCGCGCGCGGCGCGAAGGTCCTCGCCGGGGGCGTCGCCCGCCCCGACATCGGCCCGTACTTCTTCGAGCCGACCGTCCTCGACGGCGTGGACGGCACCATGGCGGTGTGCGAGGAGGAGACCTTCGGCCCGGTCGTCTCCGTGTACCGCTTCGGCAGCGACGACGAGGCCGTCGAACGCGCCAACGCCACCCCGTACGGGCTGAACGCCTCGGTGTGGACGACGAACGCCCGGCGCGGCCGGGAGGTCGCCGCCCGGCTGCGCACCGGCACCGTCAACATCAACGAGGGCTACGCGCCCGCCTACGGCAGCGCCC